>JBIOHA010000012.1:0-20931 GCA_044448625.1 Chitinophagales bacterium
CTCCAAGGGGTTTGGGGTTGGGGATCATTAAAATTTATCTATTTCTTCCGAACACCTGTGGAGTTAGCTTCTAACGGCGTAGGGAGAAACGGTACTCAACCCTTCCAACCCTTCCAACCCTGCAACTCAGAACTCAGAACTCAGAACCCAGAACCCAGAACCCAGAACCCAGAACCCAGAACCCAGAACCCAGAACCCAGAACCCAGAACCCAGAACGGCTGTTAATTTACATATTATCGCATCTTCGTTTTTCGTTTAAATCTTATCATTATATTTGTAATCAAATTTTTGGGTATGAAAAGGTTAGCATTCTGCGCTTTTATTTTATTGCTCCTCGGTTCCGCATTTACCTCTTGTGAGAAATGTACGGTTTGCACTGCCCAAACCCTGGGTGGCGATGTTGTATCTGAATGGTGTGGCAACGAACTTGATGTCAGGGATTTCGAGCAGTATTTTATCGACAGCCTTGCCGATATCGAGATTCCGGGATATTGTGAACGCGGACCCAATTATGGCAAGTGATTGCCAGGTTGATCTGATCAATCATTCCTTGTCCCGTTAAACGGATTGAATTCTCTCAAACCTGTATTAATTGTCTTTGCCCTGTGAACGGTCTTATTCCCATATTTTTTATTGATAGCATCCAGTGCCTGGTATAGTTTAATATTCTCTTCGGTATCATTAAAAAGGTCGATCTGTTGCTGACCGTGAATTAAATTGCTGAGCCGTACGCCTATTAATCTTATTGGCTTATTGGAATAGATCTTTTCAAATAATTCTTTTGCTTTGGGGATGATAATATTGTCGGAGGAGGTAAAGGGAAGAGAAACCTGTTGAATATGCGTTTCAAAATTTGGATAGCGGAATTTTATGGCAACACAGGAAGTGAGAAAATTTTCTTTCCGCAATTTAAATGACAATTGTTCAACCAATGAAATAATATAGGTTTCGAGATAATCTTTGTCGGTGACATCTTTTTCAAATGTATTTTCTGAGGATATCGATTTGCGATCGGAATAAGGAACTACCGGGTTATTATCAATTCCGTTTGCTTTATTCCAGAGCACCGTTCCCATTTCACCGAATTTCTCCTCCAGTACGGTTATATCCAACTCCTGTACATCTTTCACCATCTCAATTCCCATTTCCTTCAACCTGGGATAAGTTTTATTTCCAACCCCCGGAATTTTTGTGATATGCAGCTTCGATAGAAATTCTTTTTCCTTGCCATATTCAATAAATAAAAATCCATCGGGTTTTGCTTCACCCGTTGCAATTTTTGCTACTGTTTTATTTGAAGAAAGACCGAATGAGATAGGAAGTCCCGTTTCTTTTTTTATTTGTTCACGCAATTCCTTTGCAAGATCGAGGCTGCCGAAAAAAGTATCCATACCGGTGAGGTCGATATAAAATTCATCAATAGATGATTTTTCAAGAACCGGTACTTTAGCTTCAATAATATTTGTTACTCTTTCTGAATAATCAGCATAATCGTGGTAGCTACCAGGAATAAATATCGCTTGCGGGCATAATTTTTTTGCCGTCATCGACGACATGGCCGAATGGATCCCGAATTTGCGGGCCTCATAGCTGCAGGAAGCAACAATACCCCTTTCGGCAGTGCCGCCAACTATCACCGGCTTTCCTTTGAGTTCAGGGTTTTTGATAATTTCCACCGAAACAAAAAAGGAATCAAGGTCCATATGTAAGATCGAACGATGCATTGATAATTATTATCTAAAAGTTATCACCACAAATTTACAATTGAACGCAATTATTTTCGGAATTGAGTTACTGTTTTAATATAAATAGACACAACCTTTGTCTCTATAAAATCCTCCCCACCGGATATCTCATAAATGATTTCTCATGATACTTCGAATTTGAATAAACAAATTGCAACTGTGCAAAAGCATCTTTGGCAAATTCAGGATCAGATATTTTCTTTTCTTCCAGTTTTGTTTTTAGATCAGGTTCTTGTTTAAGGAGTTCGGCGGCGATATCTTCAAATACATAATCACTGAACCATTCTTTCTGCATTAATATCGCATCAAAAAACCCCCAGGCAAAATAGGAATCCGGCGCCTGGGGCTCTAAGGTATTGATGATATAATTATTGGTTTCCTGGTTAACATGAATGATATAATCACCTTTGTAGTATTGTATCTTTTGTTTTTCTGTTCGTAGAGCGACGTTGCTGTGTAAATAATGTCCTTCAAAAGCGTTGGGTGTGGTTTCGAAATCTTCTATATAATAAACTTCCACTTCCATGATGGTATCCTTTGCCAATTGTTCCATTTCAATATTGTTCCATTTTAACCTGTCGATCACTTCACGCCAGGCTTTAGGAATGATGTATGCCTGCGGTGCTGTTATTTTTTGAGTGGGAATATAATGATCATAAAAAGCGATGTTTTTTTCAAATGGCGCATTCCTGTCGTACCATAATCTTTCCAGGCCACTCACTTCACTAGGTTTAAAACGGGCTTCGTATCCCTTGAATAAAAAGTCTTCTCTTTTATTCATATCCAGCTCGCGATTAATTATAAATTCTTTGGATTCTTTTGTAATTTTTTTTGCCTGTTCACGGGCACGGATAATTTCTGCGGAATGATCGTTCACATATTTAATATAAATCTGCAGCAATGCTAAAGTGGATGCTACTCTTTGCGGATAAGGTTTTAGCATATGTGTTTCCGGCATAAAGCCGATGGTATTAAACAATGCAGCATAACCTGTTGAATAACGACCAGTTTCAAGAAATGCAGCAATTCCATTATCAGGAATATTATCTATCGGGTTTACATAAGGGCACATTGGGAATCCTGCTTTTTCCATTTCTGTATACAAAGCAGGCAGCATGGCATTTTTCAGAAAATCGCCAAGGGGAGGAGTTAATTTTGAATGCTGGGTTGCAATCAATGTCATCACGTATTGATAATCTGCCCCGTTGCTCACATGGGTATCCACAAAAACATCGGGATCCCATTCTCGGAATATCTTTGTAAATGATTGCGCATTCAAAGCATCGCATTTAATAAAATCGCGGTTGAGGTCATAATTCTGTCCATTTCCCCTGAAACCAAATTCTTCCGGGCCATCCTGGTTCACCCTTGAAGTTGAATTCCTGTTTAAAGCACCATCAATATTATAAACAGGGATGATGCAGATCGTGAGATTTTTTAATTGCTCATTTATATTTTTTGACCGTAGCAAACTAGTGGTGAGTTGGAGACAGGCATCAATTCCATCTGGCTCACCAGGGTGAATGCCATTATTGATCAATAAAATTGATTTCCCTTTTTTCCTGCTGGCTGCAGGATCAAATTCTTTGTCGCTGTCAATAATAAATAAATGCAGCGGTTTGCCACTATCGGTCATTCCGTATTCAACAAGTTTGGCAAATTCAGAAGCGGAATCCAGCGACTTATAATATTCAATTACCTCGACATAAGTGGGTGTTTTATTTTCAGCACTCAAATCTAAAATTTGTGATTGCACCATATTGGAAAAAATTAAAAGTTGAATTAAAAGAATCAGTTTTCTCATCAATAGAATTAAATAAACAAATTAAAGTATAACAACAGACCGCAAATTTTCAACCCAAAGTCACATCAATAAAAAAAACCTTCCAGGTGTGCTGAAAGGTTCACGATGCGTACTTTGAATGGAATTATTTTGTTCTTTGGGTTTAATTGTCAAAGCCAAATATAGGTTTAATTTCGGATTTTAAAAATCTTTTCGAAAAAGTTAACAAGGTGATCCGACAAGCAGGTTGTTCGAATTTCCTGCCTGGGTAGTGAATTCCTAGTCCGCTATACCGGCCAGTTTCCTCATCTGCCAGTCATCCCATACGTTCGATTTATAATAGTTTTTTATCATCTCCGAATATTGGGGATTGGATTTAAAAGTGGTGATAGCCGACCTCGCAGGGCCGGAGAGGCGGTTGTTCGAAGTAAGCAGGGCATTGAACAGGTTCTTTACCACCAGCTCATCGCAATAGTTTAAGGTTACCAATGAATTTATTGCATCGGTCCTGGTCCTGAATTCATAGTCAGGCCCGGAAAATTTAACAAGTTCTGAAATTGACTTGTTCCCATCCGCTGTATTTTTCAACTCAAGCCAGGTTATACGGATATTGTTATTACTGCCCGAATAATTTTTTGTTAATTCAAGATATTTATCTCTTCCACCGGGATTGAGGGTACATAATTTATTTAAAGCCAATTCAATATTTGTAAAATTTTCATCATTCAACATAAGTTCCAATTCATCTTCCAGATTTTTCGGTATCGATTCGATATTATTTATTACTGCTCGTCTCACCAATGGGTTTTTATCTGCAAGTGCATTTTTTATCACGCCAATTGATTTTTTATTTTCATCCTTGCTTAGCTGGGCAATAATTTCAGCTCTGATTGCATGGAAATTCTCCATTTCAAAAAGCTGCACCAGGTCGTCCCGTTTTTTATCAACTTCAATATTGCGCATCAAAACTATGGCATCATATCTGTCGATCATGTTGGGCGAATTAAAAGCCTGATACTTTAATTCTTCATATTCTTTTTGAAAGTTAACTTTTGCATAAATCATGGAATTGGGATCAAATAAAACGAAGACAACTTCCCTGCCTTCTGGTATCGGGAAATTAAACACTGTTGTTTCTTTTTCGATCCATATGCGTTTATCGTCAAAGCTGCCATCGAGATAATGCACCTGGATATGGACAGGCATTTTAAATAAATGGATCGTTTCTGTTTGTTTATGCGTTTGTTGAATTGTTATTGCGGTATTGTCAACCGTTTTTGAATAGGTTATGGTAAATTCAGGTACACCATTTCTGTAAACATATTCATCAAAGAACCAATCGAGATTAATTCCAAGTGTGCGCATAAATTGCATTTCAAAATCCCTTGTTTCAACATTTTGATATGGATAGCTAGACAAATAATCTTTGATGACCAGTTTAAATTGCTCATCTCCTGTAATGTAGCGGAGCATATCCAAAACAATCGACCCTTTTTGATAAACTTTTTGCGAGCCTGCCTGCGAATGTGCCACCGGAAAATTATTTTTTTGTTCGCTCTCGAAGGCTGTATTCATTTCCTCACGCCGCTTCCACTGATAAGCATCTTCGCCGCTGATTTGCTGCCTGAATTTTTTCGAATAATATGTTGCGAAGCTTTCCTGCAGCCAGTGACTTGAGCCGCTCCAGGCTGTGACATAATCACCAAACCACTGATGCGTTAATTCATGTGCATTGATATCTACATAATTTTTATCCGGAAAAGATCTTTCATCCTGGTAAAAAAAATCTGAAAAAATCGTAGCGGTAGTATTTTCCATTGCACCATATAAAAATTCCTGCACAGGAACATTTGAATAAGTGGTCCACGGATATAAAGTTCCAGTTTCCATTTCCAAAAAATCCATAATTTCTGCGGAATACCGGTAAGTTTGTTCTGCAAATTGTTTCGTCCCTGGATAATAATATTGAGTTGTGGTGAGGCCATTTTTTGATTTGTATTCAAGAATATCATATTTACCGATCGCTAACATTACAAGATACAAAGCATGTGGATGCGGCATAAGATAAGTCCATGTCGCTGTTCCATCATTATTTATTGCAACCGGTCCGGGTTCGCCGTTTGAAATCACTTTATAATTTTCATCGAAAGTTATTTTCAGTGAGGTGATCAATTTATCATTTATCCCATCATAAGAAGGTATCCAATGCCTGTTGTCAATTCCTTGTCCTTGTGTCCATATTTGTTTTCTGATAATTGTTGGATCTGAATCGCTGTCAGTGATTTTATTGTTCCAACCAACAAAATAAATTCCCCGCTTAGGATATGCGTCATAATTAATTTCAAGCGAATGCTGGGCTCTTGTGAGTTCAATATTCCGTTGTAATGGCGGATCAAAAAATACGGTTATCCCTGCACTGTCGCTGCGAAACCTTGTTTTAATATTATCGAGCAATATATTCTGCACAAGAATTCCGGGGCCATCGAGGAAGACTGAATCTACTTTTGTTTGTAGCGCATTAAATAAATAATAAGCTTTGCCTGTAACTTTTCCTTCCATAGGTTCAAATCGTACATCAAGATCCAATGAAATAAAATCAACATTGTGATCGCGGATCCTTCCCTGCATATCGGGTACGTAGCAGTTAAAATTTTCCGTCTGACAAAATGTTATTGAGATATTAAAAGTGGCCACAACAATGGCAATGAATTTATACATCAATGAATGAATTAGCCGGTAAAAATAGGAGAGAAGTGCACGGGCGCAAAATTTATTTTCTTAAGAGATCGTAAAACCTGTTAACATTCGCCTCTTTTGGAATTATTTCATCATGAAGTATATGACCAATCAATTTCTGAGCGTAGTAAATGGATAGCGAAGCTCCCTTTGTTCCCATACCGTTAAGGATAAACATGTTTTTATTCAACGGGTGGCGACCAACCACAGGTGTGCGGTCACGAATTGTTGGCCGGATAGCTGCCTTGGTTTCAAGTATGGAATATGGGAGTTTCAGCAGTGTGTCAAGGCCGTTTTTTAATTCCGCAATTCCACTTTCGGTGTTCGATGTTTCCATGTCATCCCATGAATTTGTGGCACCCACCCAATATTTATTTTCACCCAATGGAATTAAAATTATCCCCCGGGAAATAACGAGGTCTGTTTTAAAATTCGGGATGTCAATAATTAAACATTCGCCTTTTGCCGGTTTAAAAGGAATATTTTTGAACCAGGGGTTTTGCAACGCATTGATGCCTTCGCAAAAAACAATATTTTTAAATTCATTCTCTGCGTATTTAAAATGATCGTCAGTGAATTCGATCTTTTCGTAAATTATTTTTTCCTTTATATGATGTTGCCCGATACATTGAAAATAATTACTTGATAATTTCTCTGGATGAACTCGTAAACCTTTTTTAATTGTTAATGCACCAAATCTGAAATCTAAATAACGGTTTAATGATTTATGATCAAAGCTTCCGGATGTATAGGTTTTAAGATGCGGATCAGAATTTACCTTTAGCCATTCTTCCAGGCCGGCCTCACTTGCATGTATTTTGAGTATATGCTGCTCAAACATTATTTTGGTGTTTAATTTTTCTTCCAGCAGGGCATATTCTTTTTTTACAATCGTCAATATTTCCTCAACGTTCCATTGGAGGGCATATTTTCTTCCTGTTACCGGGTTAATAAGCCCACCGGAAATTAAAGTGGCAGAGTCATTTAACAAGGGATCTGCAATTTTATACGGGAGCTTTCTTTTTTCCAGTTCCCACGAAAAAGCAATCCCTGAAAATCCACCACCTATAATTAAGAAATCGATCACGGTGCGAAGGTAATTTGAAAATAGTAACTGATGCCAGCTATTTGAAGAGATAATTTAAAAGGGGTGAAATACATGAACCTGCCTTTGCCGGCAGACAGGCGCGGATGACGCTGATTGGACAGATTAAAACGGATTTATTTAATAAATGTATTGTGTAAAAAATACGGATAAGTAATTTTCTCTGTGTTCTCTGTGAACTCCGTGTGAAAAAATACAAATCACACTGATGAAATGGATACGGCTTATAAAAGAGGGATCTTTTTATTAAATGTAAGGTGTAATAAATATGCGATAATTAATTTTATTTCTCTGCGGCACAGCTTCCTCTGAGTGAAATAAAATACAAAGCCAGCGGATGAAGCGGATGCGGCTGATGAAAGACGGATCTTTTAATAAATGTACTGTTTACAAAATACAGATAAGTAATTTTTCTCTCTGCGGTATCTGCTCCTCGGCGGCCTCTGCGTGATACGGGTGATAAAAAAACTCATCGAATTACTTTCTCGCCCTGAGCATTTCTCTTTTTCCCGGGGGCCCGGGTATCCTTTCAACTGTGAAGCCAACTTTTTTTAAGGTTCTTCGAACAACCCCTTTTGCACAATAAGTAACTAGAATGCCATTAGCCGACATCGCATTAAATATTTTTTGAAAATTATTTTCCGACCATATCTCTGGCTGCACCTGTGGGCCAAATGCGTCAAAGTAAACAAGGTCGAAATCCCTTGGCAGTTGAACCTCTTCGAGTGTTTTTTTTATAACTGAAAGTGTAAATCCTGCATGGAGCGTAATTTTTTCCCCCGATGAAATAGCAGTTGAAATTTTATTGATCCATTCCTCCGGGATCTTTATTTGAGTAAGATGATGGTAATTTAATTGAAGGAGCGTATCGTTATTGATGGGAAATGGTTCAAGGGCAATATAATTGATCGTCAAAGATGCTTCCACCCCAACATTTGCTGTGAGCAATGCATTTAATCCGGTGCCTAATCCAATTTCAAGGACGTTTATTTTATTTTTATGCTCAACATGCAGCAATCCACTTTGAATAAATACATGCATTGATTCCTGAAGCGCACCATGTATGGAGTGGTAATGTTCATTTAATTGGGGATTAAAAAGTGTTGCAGAACCATCTGCAGTAATTTTGACTTGATGGGTCATTATTTTTTTTCATCTTTATCTATTATTTCATAGTTGACATAAACACTTTCATCATTTGTTTTGTCGGTAGTAGCTATTTCATCTTCCTCTTCCTCATCATCAAGAATTATTTCCGGAGGCAGATCCACTTTCCTAAAATAAAAGGCTGATAAAAATCCACAAACGGCACCCATTACATGTCCTTCCCATGATTTTGACAGGTCGATAGGAAACATACCCCAAACAATACTTCCATAAATAAACACAACGAGCAATGAAAGTGCGATGGCTTGAATATTTTTCCTGAATATGCCGCTGAAGAAAATAAAGAATGCCATGCCATATACAAGTCCGCTTGCGCCGATATGGTAATTTTCACGACCGGTGAGCCATAATAATAATCCGCCTCCTAAATAAATAAACATAAAAGCTTTAAATGCAACGCGGCGATAATTGAAGATCATCAAAAATGAGAGAACAAAAAACGGGATGGTATTCGAAATGAGATGCTGCCAGTCGCCATGTATAAAGGGCGAAAATAAAATTCCCCTGAGGCCGGTAATGCTTTTCGGAAGCAGCCCGTATTTGGAGAGATCAATACCGGTCACCAATTCGAATAATTTCACGATCCACATCAATGCAATAAATACCAGGGGCATAAATACGCTCAGGTATAAATGTTTCTTTTCATCCTCCATTGTCATAGGAGGGCGGTTGTGACCTGTGTTTATTTTTTCAAAAGAGAAAACCGGCATCTTTACATCAAGTGTTTTATCGATGAAATAGTTCGAATTGCAAACTAAGGGATTAATTACGATTAAACCAATTGCAATTATTCACGGGTATGGCATTCACAGCGATGTCGGAGCGAATACTTAATAATAATCTTACTAATTTCACACAAAAAAAGAATGATCGTAATAGGAATTGCCGGCGGAACAGGATCGGGCAAAACCACATTCGTAAATAAATTAATTGATAGCCTGTCGGCTACCAGTGTTGCAGTTATTTCGCAGGATGCTTACTATAGGAATAATTTACATATCCCCGAAATCGAAAGGAAAAAAATGAACTACGATCATCCAGATGCTATTGAGTGGGAATTATTAAATGAACATATTATTCAGTTGAGTGAAGGAAATACAATTGCTCAGCCTGTTTACAGTATGCATACTTGCAGCAGGGGGGAGGAAACAATTCCTGTTTCACCGGGAAAGGTCCTTATTGTTGAAGGAATATTGATACTCACGCAACCTATGCTCCGCGATCTGATGTCTTTAAAAATATATATAGATGCTGATTCCGATCACCGGTTGATGCGGGTTGTGAAACGAGATATGGAAGAACGCGGGCGTGATGTTGAAGAGGTGATGAAAAGATATTTGAATACGGTGAGGCCGATGCATGAGCAATTTATTGAACCGTCAAAAAAGCATGCAGACCTCATAGTTCCAATTGGGGGGGATAATCACGTGGCAATTGAATTATTGAGCCGGTACATTATTGCAAAGGCATCTGGCAACTAAGGTTTTATTTTATTTGGTAATTGCTTAAATTTACATACCCTGAACATTTATTACCATGAAAAAACTATTTCTCATCCTGATCCTGGGCCTCCTGTACCCCGAAGTAGGGTTTTCACAGCGGTACCCAACCGGAAAAGGTACCATGCGCACAGGCGGCGGAGCCTCTTTTTCGCTTGACCGGGAAGAAACATTTAATATTTATAAATTATCATTAACACCCCGTCTTGGTTATTTTATTACCGATGAAATATTAACGGGATTTTTGATGAATTATACTATGACAGTTGATACCGATTTTGTTTCAGCGATCAAATTCACGCCGCAGTTTAAATATTATTATAAATTAAAACCATCAACTTTTTTAATTGGCAATTTTGAGATTGGAATTGATAGAGCTACAACTTTTGGCGATTCTAAATCCATAATTGATCATACAAGTGTGTCGGCTGGCCCGGGAGTTGCGTATTTTTTTTCCAGGCGAGTTGGGTTTGAAATAAACATTTTATATCAGCAATATTTAAATCCTGATGACACCCATACAAGTAAAATAAATGGAACCGGTGGATTTGTTTTAAACATTCTCACAAAAGAAGAAAGGAAAAAAGCGCTCAACCAGCATAAATATGAACTTAAGGAGGAAGATGACGAATAGGATGAGAAAGGAGGAATAAGGAATGAGGAATTTAAATTTTGCTTAATTTTAAATAATCTTGCCTGCCTGGCGCCGCCGGCAGACAGGTTCAATTTTGCATAATCTTGCTCAGTCTTTTTGGTGAGATGTGAGTTTGAGATAGCACATAAATCTTGCTCAATTTTAAATAATCTTGCCTGCCTGGCGCCGCCGGCAGACAGGTTTAATTTTTCATAATCTTGCTCAGTCTTTTTGGTGAGATGTGAGTTGGGGATTGCACATAAATCTTGCTCAATTTTATATAATCTTGCTCAATTTTACATAATCTTGTTTTTTCAACGTTCATTATGGTGAAATTAGCTTCATTTAAACGTATCACTTCAACAGGGAAGCTAATTCCGGAGATTGACGGATTGCGGTTCTTTGCTATATCCGGCGTGGTGTTATTTCATTTATTCGGTTTGATAGCCGCAGTTTCGCTAGAATCAACCGGTGGTAGCTTTCATTTCGATAATATTGCTAAGCTGTTTTTTCGGGGACAATTTGGGGTGCAACTTTTTTTTGTGATAAGCGGACTTGTTCTTGGCATTCCCTTTTTTAAAATGCGGTTCAAAAGGGAAAAGGATTTAAATCTCCGGTCATTTTATTTAAGGCGACTAACGCGAATTGAGCCTCCATATTTTATTGTAATGATCGTGCTGTTTTTTGCAAATGTATATGTTGCACATGCTCTTGAATTTCATGAAGGAAGTAAAAGCTTATTAGCCTCACTTTTTTATTCGCATAATTTCATTTATGGCAGGCACGTACTCCCATACCTTACCGCCGTAGCCTGGAGCCTGGAAATAGAAATTCAATTTTATCTGCTCATGCCTTTGCTGAGCCTTATTTTTCTGATCAGGGAAAATAAATTACGCCGCGGATTAATGGTTGTATTGATAATCCTCTTTACATTTTTGTCGGATTTTGCACCACTTTCTTTTATAAGCCTTTATGATTTTATCCAATATTTCCTTGTCGGTTTTTTATTAGCGGATCTTTATTACCATCGCAGTGAAATAAAGAAATTTAAATGGGCGCCGGTTGCCGGTTATTTTGCTTTTGCAGGTATTTGGATGTTCGACCCGCAAAATATCCATGGCATATGGTTGTCGATATGGCATTTATTGCAACTGTTTTTCGTTTTCTTTTTTTATTATGCCGTTTTGTTTCAAAATGGATTTAAGTGGGTGAAAAAGGATATTATTGTTGTGATCGGCGGAATGTGCTATTCAATTTACTTACTGCATTATACCATCATTTCCTTTGCCGGTAAATTATTGCCGGCCTATTCGCTTACGGGAAATGTCTTTTTTGATAATATTATTTATTCCATTATTATTTTAATTATCGTATTGATAATTTCTGCGTTGTTTTATATTTTCATTGAGCGGCCCTGTATGAATAAGAACTGGCCCAAAGAATTAATGGCAAGAATTAAAAATTTTAAATCCAATAAGCCTGCAACAAATTGATCAGGAGGTAAGATCTGTAAATTTTTTTGCGAAAGCATACAATAATCTTACGCCAACACCACTGGCCCCTTTTTGTTTATAGGGTTCGTCTTCTTTTAATATGGCAGGACCTGCAATATCCAAATGCAGCCAGGGATAATCAGTAAAATGTTCGAGAAATTTTCCTGCTGTTGCGCTGCCACCAATTGCACCACCAATATTTTTCAGATCAGCTACATCGCTTTTCAGCATGTCGGCATATTCTTTCCAATATGGAATTTCCCATAATCGTTCGAAGGTAAGTTCACCGCATTCAATTAACAGATCCTTATAAGTGCGATCTGTTCCCATCAATGCACTACCCAATGTTCCTGTAATTACTGCGGCAGCGCCGGTAAGTGTTGCAAGGTCGATTACCAATTCAGGATCATATTTTTTTGCATAACTCAAGGCGTCGCCTAAAATTAATCTTCCTTCAGCATCGGTATTTAAAACTTCGATAGTTGTTCCGTTATGCATAGTGATCACATCATCCGGAACCAGTGCATCAGAACTGATCTTATTATCTGTCGACGGAATCAAACCAATGCAATAAACAGGTAACTGATTTTTTACAATGGCATAAAATGTTCCGATCACTGCTGCTGCACCACTCATATCCATCTTCATTCCGCTCATCGATCCAGCTCCTTTAACACTATATCCGCCCGTGTCGTAGGTTACTCCTTTTCCAATCAGCACCAATGGTTTTTTATTTTTCGCATTGGTGGGATGATATTCCAATATCGAAAAAGTGGGCGGCACAGAACTGCCAAAATTCACACCCAGCAATCCGCCCATGCGCAATGCTTCAATTTGAGATTTATGCAGAATTTCAGCTTTAAAATTTAATTCCTTGCTCATCTCTACCACCTTTTCGGCAAGTTGAAGAGAATTTAGTGAGATGACCGGTTCATTCCCGAGGTTTTTCGCCAGCTCATTTGCTTCAATTACATTATTCAGCTCGTCAAGTTCAGGCTGGTTTATAGATTCATCGGTATAATAAATTGTTTTTAGGGTATTTTCTTTTTTGTCGGATTTATATTTCAGGAACTGGTAGTTGTTGAGCGACATCCCTTCACCGAAAGCGAGCATTTCATTTATTGACACAGCTTCAGAAACACGCATCACAAGGATGGATGCACATTTTTCGTAATTCACTTTCTTGGTGATATTGCCTCCCTTCACCCTGGCCTCTTCCATTAACTCGCTTTCAGATTTTGAATTTGCTTCCTTCAGTATGCTTATACATAAAATGCCTTCATTCGTATAAAAAGAGATGAAACCATTATCCCGTGATTCTAATTTTTGTGATACGACTTTTTTGTAGGGTTGAAGGAGGGGAGTGTTTAATTCATCTGAGTTTCTGATCAATATCAAGACGAGAGGAGCCTCTACTGAATCAATCTTTGTAAGTCTTGCGGTCATTATCGGGGTATTTATTTTTTTAAGAAACCCGGCAAATTTACATTAATCTCCCGGTTAAGCCTGATTTAAATGTAAATAAATGTGACAGACAAAACATAAAGGTGTGAAGGGTAAGAAAGGTATGAAAGGTATAAAGGGTGTGAAATGTTGGAAAGGTTTACAGGGTTAGCAAGGTTAGCAGAGTTTACAAGGGTAGCAAGGTTAGTAAGGTTAGCAAGGTTAGCATGGTTAGCAAGGTTGACAAGGTTTGGAGGGTTCAAGACCGCCTCACTGCGACTGGTAACTGGTTTACAAGGTTGGCGGGGTTCAAGACTGCCTCACTGCGACTGCTCACTGCCTGCTGCCAATTGGAATGTTTTCGGTAAGCGGAATTATCTTAATCCCGGCCCGATCCTTATAGCGGGAGATCCATCCGGTTAAAATACGCTGAACATCCGGGGTATCGGGTCGCCATTTGATGGTTTCTTTCAGCAGTTCAGGATCGCCGTTGTAATAATCATTGCTGTAAAAGCCATACCCGAGATAATGTCCTTTTTCAATGAAGATCACAGAACTCTCATCGTTATTTCTTCCTTCCCCAATAATAAAATAAGTATGCGATTCATTTCTGAATGATTGGATGGCTTCAGAAACACGGGCATTATAATCATCTGTACTTTCTTTATCAATGCATGCACCGTGACAAATACCGAGGTCGTAGTTGTAACAGGTTTTTAAAACTTTTTGCAGGTGACAATATTTTGCGCAGAGTTGGTGTGTATGCATTGTTGAATTGAGATAATCTCTCGCACTTAAAAAATCGGGAAACACTTTTAATACTTCTTTTTTGATATTGAACCGTTCGATGGCAAGATGGATATATCCTTTTTGATCGGTGTATTTAAAAATGCAATAGTTCCTGTCCCATAATTTTTGTGCATTATTGAATTTCGGGAATTTGCGTTTTATTTGCTCGCTTTCCAGCAACAATGCAATTAATTCATTTCCTGTTAATTCGTAGGTGATACTATATACTGAATTGCGGAGATCATTTTCTTTTCCGTGATAATCGGCATAAGTAAAATGTCCGTACACCCGGCTTTTAATATTTTTCGCTTTGCCAACATAGATCACCCTGCCATATGCATCATGAAAATAATAAACACCGCAGCTTATGGGTAATGCCTCAAGTTCTGCCTTATCCATATTAGGTGGTAGGTGTTGCTCTTTGCCAATGCGTTTTAAAGCAGTTTCAATATGTTTATCCTTGTCGTTTTGCAAGAGCATGGTAAATATTTTCGCCGTTGCAAATGCATCACCGGCAGCACGGTGGCGATTCTCGACAACAATTCCAAGCGTATCACTCAACCTCCCAAGAGAATAACTTCTATGTCCCGGAAATATTTTTCGCGACAATCTTACGGTACATAATTTTTTTGTTTGTAGCTCATAACCATTTTCTGCAAGGTGGCTTTTTAAAAATCCGTAATCAAAACCTGCATTATGTGCAACAAATATTTTATCGTGTAATAATGAATGTATTTCCTGGGCCAGATCAGAAAAAAGCGGGGCAACTGCTACCATTTCATTGGTAATACCTGTCATCTGGATAATAAACGGCGGTATTTCTGTTTGAGGATTAATAAGCGATTGCCATTGATCAACGATCTTTTCACCATCATGAATGTATATTGCCACTTCGGTAATGCTGTTGTATCCAGAATTCGTTCCGGTGGTTTCAATATCTACAATGGCGTACACGGGACAAATTTAAGGATTGAGCAAGGTTGAGCAAAATGAGTAATGAGTAATCAGTAATGAGTTTGGGATCCGGGAAGTATTAAATTCCTCATTCCCTTTAATAGCCACAAAGCCGGAAAGGACACTAAGGTTCACAAAGTTCGTTCAGATAATAAACATGTATTGTCCTCTAACATGCGCATATACACTCATACACATATACACCCATACACGTACTCACGTGAACACGTTAACACATGAACACCTATATACCACTCCCTAAAATCATTGAGCAAAATTGAGCAAGATTATATAAAATTGAACAAAATTAAACCCACATCCTGGCATAATAACGTGAACACATATACACATATACACCCATACACACATGAACACGTAAACACGTCAACACGTGAACACAAAACTCCGAACCCTATCTTTGCCATATGATCCGACCCCTGGTTAATCTTTTAAAATTCGTTTATACAATTTACGTCGCGATAATTTTTGTTATTACATTGATCATTACCCTGCCGTTCTTCTTTTTATTTGCATGGACACTCGGAGATAAAAGTTTATTGCCCATAATGTATCTCTGCAGATTTATTGCTTATTGCCTGATGATATTTTGCGGTATCATCTACAGATTTCATCCGAATAAAAATATCAACAAGAAAAAAACCTATGTCATCATTTCAAATCATCGCTCCAATCTCGACGCACCAACAGCGGCTGTTGCATGCTGGGGAAGAGTGCGTTATCTCGCGAAAACTGAGTTGCTGAAAATTCCTTTGCTGGGTCAATTATTTTCTGTTACAACCATCAACGTTGACAGAAGCAGCAGGGAAAGCAAAAGAAAAAGTTTTGATATGATGAAGCATTATTTATTGAAAGGCGACAACATTTTTATTTTCCCCGAAGGAACAAGAAATAAAACAGAAAATGATGCCCTGATCCCGTTTAAGGACGGTGCATTTTCAATTGCCATTCAAACACAAACTCCCATTCTGCCCATTTTGATAATTAATACAGACAAACTGATGCCCAATAAAAAACCACTTATGCAGCCTGGTATCATCGACATTTATTATTTTGATCCGATTGATGTAACCGGCCTGACTGAAACTGATCTTCCCGCATTGAAGGAAAGAGTGAGAGAGATGATGAGGGTGAATTATAATAAATTGACAATGCGGAGATAGTGATTAAAAATATTTGCATTATTATTTTCATTAAAACATTCGAAGGGAGAAGATTCGAAGATTTGAAGGATAAGGGTCTAAGATTTTAGGAGAAGGAAGGTAGATCACATATTCTTTCACCTTTACTTCCTTTCTTCCTTCTATCCTTCCTTCGAATCTTCTCCCTTCAAATCTTCGAATCTTTTATCAATTTTTCTTCCGAACAATCCTGATGAAACTTCCCATTCGGTTCAGTTAGTATACAATATCTTATTCTGCCTTATTTTTGACCATGAAAGTTAAATTTTGCGGAGCAGCAGGAACAGTTACCGGCAGTTGCCATCTGCTGACATTAGACGATGGGACAACTATTCTCCTTGATTGCGGTTTATACCAGGGTGGCGAACCCGAATACCAGAATTTTAATCAGAAATTTTTATTTGATCCACATAAAATTGATATGCTTGTTTTATCGCATGCACATATTGATCATTGCGGTCGTTTGCCCAAACTGGTAAAGGATGGATTTAATGGTAAAATTTATGCAACTCCGCCAACCAAGGACCTCACAGCAATTTTATTGTTGGATAGCGCACATATCCAGGAGCGTGAAAGCAATTTCACCAACAGAAAAAGAAAAGAGGATGGTGAAGACGAACCGTTATATAATACCGAAGATGTAAAACATACGATGGAATTGTTTCGAACCACGGCTTATGATAAATGGTTTGATATTCATCCTGACGTGCAGGTTTTGTTCAAAGATTCCGGACATATTTTAGGAAGTGCCAGTGTAACCCTTAAGATAAAGCGCAACAACGGAACAGAATTTACTTTGGGATTTACTGCAGATATTGGCAGGCCCGATCGCCCCATATTAAAAGATCCTGATCCCATGCCGCCCTGCGATTTTTTAATTTGCGAATCCACTTATGGCGACAGGTTGCATGAAGGCGAACGCGAAGAAAAGGACCATTTTTTAAGTATCATAAAACAAACCTGCGTTGTGCAAAGGGGGAAATTAATTATTCCTGCTTTCAGTGTTGGGCGCACACAGGAAATTGTTTATATGCTCGACCAGATGGTGAACGAAAATAAATTGCCTAATATTCCGGTGTTTGTTGATTCACCGCTCGCAGTAAATGCAACAAGAATCCTCGAATTGCATCCCGAATGTTTCGACACCGAACTTATTAATTATATGATCAAGGATCCAAATCCTTTTGGTTTTGATAAATTAAAATATACAAGGTCGGTAGAAGAATCGAAGGCGATAAATAATATAAAAGGATGCATTGTAATAAGTGCAAGTGGAATGATAAACGCCGGTCGTGTAAAACATCATGTATTCAACGCAATTGAAAATCCAATAAACACAATTTTAATTGTGGGATATTGCGCTGAAAATACGCCGGGTGGGCAACTCATGAATGGTGCTAAAATGCTGCGCTTATTTGGAGAGCATTTGCAGGTAAATGCCCGCGTTGAAATT
Organism: Chitinophagales bacterium; assembly: GCA_044448625.1. Taxonomy (GTDB): domain Bacteria; phylum Bacteroidota; class Bacteroidia; order Chitinophagales; family BACL12; genus UBA7236. The sequence goes on from JBIOHA010000012.1 coordinate 18,002, forward strand.
ATGACCAGTTTTTCCGCTCATGGCGATTATAAAGAAATGATTGACTACTTAAAATCACAGGATAAGAAAAAATTAAAACGTATTGCATTAGTGCACGGTGATACAGAAGCATTATCTGCATTTAAAGGCCATCTCAAAAAAGAAAATTACAACGATGTGATGATACCGATACTTGGAGAAGAGGTTGAACTGTGAAGAACAGCCGATACTGGATACTGGATACCTGATACCTTTTCTATTCGTGATAAACAAGCATCGGTACATTTTCATGAAACACCAATTGTTTAGTAATACTTGTTTCAAATATTTCGAGCCAATAGGTTTTTTGTTTTAATACAACAAGCAGGTCGATATTCTTATTTTTTACAAAAAAATCAATGCCATCTAAAATATTAATATTATCAATGAGGTCGAAGGAAATAATTTTCTGGTCTACCTCATTTTTATATTGGCGGATAAAATCATCGATGATCGCATTTTCAACTTCCAGGTTGCTGTCGTGCACATGAAAACAATTTACCTGGGCCTCGAATTTTGCTGCAAGCTCAAGCATCCTGCTGATGACTTCGCTGTCGTTGAAGGTAAGGTCGGTGGCATAAGCGATCTGCTGGATGGGAACGATGTTATATTTTTCGGGAACAGTTATCACCGGCGACTTGCTCTTCTTGATTATACCTGAAACATTTGATCCACCCAAAAACCGTTTTAAGCCTCCGGTATGTTTAACGCCGATTACCACGTATGAAGCATTGATCTCTTCTGCTGCTACAGCCACCTCTTCCCCAACAAAACCCATTTTTAACATGCCGTTTACGCGAACCATCTCGGGGGCGTGGCTGGTATACATCGCTTTTAGCTCATCTTTAAAAAGCTTCAGCCTTTCTTCCATGGCCGTTTCTGTGGCCATCAGCAATTCCTCGGTCGCATCATTCAACCGCGACTCGTCGAGGCTCGGATAGGTGAGTGGTAGGGGATAAACATGGATAAGGGTAATGTTTTCATTTAGCTTTTTGGCAAGGTTAAGTGCAAACTCAAAGGTTTTGGCCGATTGTTCGCCCATGTCTGTTGGAAAAAGGATGCTCATCGCTCTGTTATTTCTGTAAATTTACAATACAAAGAATAGCTAAAAACTGTTTTTGCTACAGGGCTGGATTTTTTTTTGGCGCACCTGTAACATTTCTTCAACTTCAATCGCTTTACTGCCGGATGACACCAAAGGAATACAATCAAATTGTCGATTTGTGGGCAGATGGTGTGTTCCGGTTCATCCGCAAGAACCTTAGAAGCGATGACGATTCGCGGGATATCGTTCAAAATGCTTTCGAGATCTTATGGAAACACCACGAAAATGTGCAGTTTGAAAAGGCGAAAAGTTATTTGTTTAGCACGGCATATCACAACATGATCGACCATATCAGGAAAAACAAGCGCATGGATTATGTTGAAGAGATTGATGACGCAGCAAAAGGGGGAACAGCAGAAGCGCAGGTGGATGTAAAGGATGCCATTGAAAAAGCATTAAAAAAATTGCCTGAAGTGCAAAAAAATTGTGTGGTGCTGCGTGATTATGAGGGATATAGTTATGAGGAGATCGGTGAGATCCTCAAATTAAGTGAGAGCCAGGTGAAAGTATATATTTTCCGTGCACGACAAAGTTTAAAAGAATATTTAGTTAGCATACATCATTTAATATAATATGAAGATCAATTTAAATAACTACGAAGAATGGATGATAGATTACATTGAAGGTAATCTTTCGGAAGTGCAAAAAAAGGAGCTCATGGAATTCCTTGAGTTCCATCCTGAGTTAAAAAATGATCTTGAATTATTTGGCCAGACGAGAATAACCCCCGATAAAAATATTGTTTTTGGAGATAAAGAAATTTTAAAGAGAACGGTAGAAACGAAAGTTGTTGGTATGCGCAATTGGGTAAAATATTCTGCCGCCATTGCCGCTGCGCTCTTATTGTTTGTTGGCATAAATTATTTCAACGGCTCATCAGACAAACCTGTTGCGATCAAAAAATATGAATACCAGCAATCGGACGATAATTTCGCTTTTGACAGAAAAACCGATTCAACAAATGAAAATTTAAAGACTAATAACAGAGAAGAGAAAGAAGTTGAAAAAGCTTATGCACAGGAAAATGAATCCGACAAAAATAAAATAAACAATAAGCAGAACATAAATAAGAACGATATTACTGATAAACAGGAAAAATTAAAACTGCAAAGAGAAAAACTCGATAGGATCGATCCTGTTGAATTTGCTCATACCGACAATATTTCTTCCGATAGCCAGTTAGAAAAGAAAGACATAAAGCAAATTGAAAATAAGGCTGTTGAAAGAAATGATCTTGCTTCCACAAATAAAAAGGATAAGGATTATACCAATATCTCATTCAACGATAATACATCTGTTGTCGACTGGTGGAACGATGCAGTTGCTATTGGGGGAGAAATGGAAAATGTTGTCAGCGGAATTCTGGAATATGATATCGATCCTTTCAAAAAACAAACCGGTGGAGAAGAAGTATTGAAAACACGCAGCGTAAATATTTTTGGACTTTCATATTACAGCAGGAAAAAAACAAATAATTAAATCAATTAAATAGATGAACATGAAAAAAGTAATTTTAGCGGTAGTAATTATCATGAGCGGTATCGCCGTTTTTGCACAGATAGATCCACCGCCACCTCCGCCACCACCTCCGGGTCTTGCTGAGCCAACGCTTAAAATTGAAGGTGAAAAAGTTACCATCATAACAGCACAGGGTGATACTTATATTATTGATGATTATGGGATAAGAAAAAACGGCATGTTGATCGTTGGTGATTCAGAAAGCATGCGGGATGATATTGAAGACCTGCAGGAAGAAATACAGGATCTTCGTGAAGATGCCCAGGATATTACACCCGATTCTGAAGAA
>JBIOHA010000013.1:0-20273 GCA_044448625.1 Chitinophagales bacterium
TATATTGAAAGATTTAAAAGTGATCCGGAAGTAAACGATGTCGTTAAGATTGGCTTGCCAGCGGCAAATCTACCAAACTGTGGTGATTACCCTTTCTTAACTGATCCGGAAGGTGATGATCAGGTTACTTTTGATTTGTTAGGCATTGGCGATCCATGTACCTATCCACAATGGAACATAGATATGTTGTACTATTATAATGAGGTGGTAACAGTAGAAACGGTGGAAAGATATGCATTTGATGCTATTGTGTTACACCCGTATTATACACCTTCAAATACTTACGATCCTTTAAGTTTTGACAATTCAAATTGGGGAAATATTGTTGTTCCTGATGATGGAGTTTGCATGGATGGTGATTTAATAACTGGTGGGTTACAATATTATACGTCCCCTGTTTGGGATTTTACAGCTATGGATGAAAGGCTGGAATGTGCATATAATGGCTTGATTGGTGTTGGTCTGGAAGATGGAAATTTTAAAGAATTTATAAAAGTTAGATATAACGATGCCTATGAAAAACACGCTGAGGAATTGTCGTTTGAAGATACCGATACTGGTCCAGAAAATAAAGAGATCTGGACAACTGAATGGAATTATCAGGTTAATGATAATGGTGCAACAGGTGTAGCATCAGATTTTTTTAGTATGACTGCTAATAGTTTTGTTCATGCAGAATTATTGCAAGAATGGTTTTTAAAGAACATAAAGGCTAATTTTGATCCGCATTTTAGGGATAATTTTTTCACCTATGCGACTGTTCAAAATTATATTGGCATTACAGCCATAAGTCTTTTAACCCAATCCACATTAAGAGATCAGGTTGAATTGGAGCTTGAGACTGTAAATGATTGTCTTGATGGAGAATTGGCGAATTATTACGTGCCAAAAACAACGTATCATGAAATGGATTTACTAAAAGAAATTTCAAGCAATGATTTGAATTTTCTTAAATCGACCACAACCATGTATGTCGGGAATATTAATCAACCGCCAACTGTGTTTATTCCAAATCCTGATCCAACACCCGATGATGCTGTATATGTGTATTTCACCAATGTAAAGGACGAATATCAGGTTTATTGCCTTGACCCTGGTGATTTAGGTAAAATTTTTGATCCTGATGAAGATATTGAATTAGATTATGGTACCATACCAGTATATGCAATTGAAGCTGATCAGTTATATTCCAATTCGGGCACTAGTGATTTATTCTCTATAAACAATGCGTATGATGATTGCAATGCAGGTGATCCCAATATGTTTGAATTAAATGGAATAAACACATATAACGGTAAATACTCCTGTCCAGGGGGATGGGATGTTGCCGGTGGAGTTTGTGTTCGGGTAAATCCATATAGCTGTGGGTATTTTATCATTTCGTATGATACTTACAGGTTGGGAGAAATAAATGATGTTTTTAAAATATATCCTAATCCTGCATCCAATTATTTTATCATTCAGCAAATAAATGCTGAACACATCGAGGTGAAAAATATGGAGGTGAAAATTTACGATTTGTTTGGCAAGCTATTACAGGTGAAAATTGTAGATGAAGGTCGGGCAATTGATACTTCTAAATTGCCGGTTGGCGCTTATACAATAGTTATCTCAACAGAAGGTAAAACTGAGGCGGAAACATTAATTAAAATGCATTAGAAAATAATTTCAAAAAACAGTTCTCATGAAGTTCAAACAAACCCGCCATTTTTTTGTGGTGGGTTTGTTATTTTGTAACATACGGATACTAAAAATAATATTTACTACCTTTTCGAAAAATTTACCCTGATGCTGAATAGAAGTTTACTTGTGATCTTATCTATCTCCACCTGTTTGAAATTACATGCACAAACCACTATGCCTGCCCAGCCAAAACTTGTAGTGGGCATTGTGGTTGACCAGATGAGCTATGAATTTTTATACCGCTATACCGATGTATATGGAGAAGGTGGATTTAAACGATTATTAAAAGAAGGGTTCAGTTGCGAAAACACACATTATAATTATATTCCAACTTATACCGGGCCGGGTCATGCAAGTATTTATACCGGATCGGTTCCTGCTATCAATGGAATTGTTTCCAACGACTGGTATAATGAAGACACAAAATCTTTTTTATATGTGGCATCTGATCCCTCCGTTCGTGCTGTGGGGGCTGATTCACTGGGCAACAGGATGTCGCCGAAAAACATGCTTACAACTACAGTTACCGATATGCTGAAATTGAGCAATCAGCAAAGATCAAAAGTGATTGGCATTGCAATGAAAGACAGAAGTGCAATTTTACCCGCAGGTCATACTGCAAATGCCGCATATTGGTACGATGGATTTGCGAACAGCTGGGTTACGAGTACTTATTATATGAATACATTACCTCAATGGGTCATTGATATTAATACACAAAGACCGGCTGAAAAATATATGAACCAGAACTGGAATTTATTTCTACCTGCTTCGTCGTATAAAAATGCAACAGCAGATAGTATGTCGTGGGAAACTGTTTTTGTTGGAGAACAGTCGGCCACATTTCCGCATTATTTATTATTTACCGGAACAAGTGAAAGTATTAAATCAACTCCATTTGGAAATTCATTGACAACGGAATTTGCGCAGGCTGCAGTTAAAAATGAATTATTGGGAAAAGATAATATCACCGATTTTTTATGCGTCAGTTATTCTTCAACTGATTATGTTGGTCATGCTTACGGTCCGCATTCTGTGGAAACGGAAGATACCTATATTCGCCTCGACAGGGATATCGCAGCGTTTCTTACTTTCCTCGATACAAACGTTGGCAAAGGAAATTATTTGGTTTTCCTCACTGCCGATCATGGCGTTTCACCGGTGCCGCAATATTTGAAATCACTAAAAATTCCATCGGGAACTACAACGGAGTATGAGATGCTTGCTGCAATAAAACAAATAGCAAAAGTAAATTTGGGCGATACTGCATTTATTGCTGCTTATACAAATCAACAGATCTATTTGAATGATGATTATATTAAAAGCAAGGGCGGCACTAAAAAACAGGTCTTTGATAAAATGTTAGATAACCTCATGATAGTAAATCCTGCCATTTCAAATGTTGTCTTCATAAACGAAATTGAAGGTGCAACTTTAAATGAGGAAATGAAGGAACTCGTCATCAATGGAATTTATCCAAAGCGCTCAGGCGATATACAAATTTTGATGGACCCTTATTGGTTTGAAGCTTACAGGCCAACTGGAACAACACATGGTTCGCATTACAATTACGATACCCATGTGCCACTTGTTTTCTTTGGATGGAAAATTAAACATGGCGAATCCTATAACGATATTCACGTTACCGATATCGCTCCAACAATTTCTTCCCTGTTAAAAATTTCGGAACCCAATGGTTGTGTAGGGAAGGTGATAGGAGAAGTAATGAAGTAATTGTTTGCTCGCGGTTTTCAGATATAAAATTTTCATAGAGAATAGCGAAATTTACCGATGAATTGAATTACCATGGGTAAAAAGACAGGATTATTCATAGTTGGCTTAACAGTTCTACTCACCTTTATTGTTATGATGATCGTTTTCAATAAACAAAAACGCGACGAAAGTTATCATCACTATGAGCATGAGTATGCACCTCCGCCTACCGAGCGTTCCTTAAAACAAATGGAGGATGAAAAAATGAATGAGGATCGCGAAGCCTTCTTTGCCTTAATGCACGCTGCTGCTCCTGGAACCAACTGGAAAAAAATGGATGCCGATCTCAGGTATAATAAAATGAAAGAGCGTGCACAAAAATTTTCCTATAAAGCAACAGATGAAATTTGGGACACATTGGCAAATGGAAATGTTATCGGAAAATGGAATGAGCTGGGAAGTTTTAATACTGCGGGTAGAATCTGGGCAACAGAAGTAGATTATGAGAACGATGTAATTTATGCTTTCAGCGATGGAGGCAATTTATGGAAAGGTGATCTCAACGGTGAAAATTGGTCTGTAATAAACGATAATTTTAAGATCGAAGCAACAAATATGCTGCGCAAGGTTGGCGACAGGATAATTGTTTCTACTTACCAATGGGGTGTGCAGGGTGTTTTTTATACCGACGACGAAGGCATTACCTGGCACGAAACCACCGGCCTTGAAAATGTTGAATTATGGGGAAATATTTTTGACGCAGAAATGCTTGTCGATTCAAACCACTCCATTTATTTATTGGCCTATGAATGGGACTATACAAATGCATGGGATATTGTTTCCGTTTATCGCTCAACCAACCTGGGTGAATCATTTGAAAAAATTATCTCTTATGATGTGCCCGTGTATGGCGGCAGCAACAATTTTATTTTATGGGCTTCCCCAACTGAAGATGAGGTTTGCTATTTAATGGAGAATGGAAATTTTAATTCGATCACTGCAGCCGATACGCCGGCATATATCGGCACAGTTCCATTTACCGACGACGGTGCAGTAATGCTTTGCGGATTTGAAAACGCAACTGCGAAATATTTTTATGTAGCGCAATACAATTATGTTTCCACCGAAACTGAATTTTATTTTTCTGACGATGGCGGCCTGAGCTGGGATTTTAAAAACGACATTGATGAAGGAATTTTCAGTCAGAACAGTTTCTATTGCTCACAGAAAACTGAAGGCTATTTATATTATGGCGCACTGGATACCTGGCGGAGTTTTAATAGCGGCGACAGTTGGGTGCGAAATAATTATTGGTACGAGTATTATGACAATGTTGAAAATAACATGCATGCTGATATTCCATATATAAAAACATTTATTGATCCTGCTTCATTGGCGGAAATGGTTTTAATAAGTACCGATGGCGGATTATTTAAATCGACGAATAATGGATTAACGTGGACAAATATTACCATGGATGGAATGCGCAATGCACAATATTATGATGTTTACACTTATAGATATTTAACGGATATTATGTTTGCCGGCGCCCAGGACCAGGGTTATCAGCGTTCGAGTTATAATGACGACGGAGATTATTATTTTGATCAGTTGATCAGCGGAGATTATGGACATTTTGTTACGAGAAATGGCGGCGATAATTTATGGTGTGTCTATCCCGGTTTTGCCATGAATATTTACGATGCTGCTGCCGGTTCGGAATTATATTTCTGGGATTTTCAGGGAACCGGGCATTTATGGATGGCGCCAATTATGCAGGACCCATGGAATGATGACATTGCCTGGTGGGGTGGTGGCTCTGATGCAGGCGGTGCTTATTTATGGAAATTGGAACGCTCGGGTGGAGATATTACCGGAATTAAACAGGCAAAAAATTTTGGAGTGGCAGGAGGAAACCAGATCTCTGCAATAGCATATTCACCCATCGATAATAATTATTGGTATTTATTGACCAGCGGCGGAAGATTTTATTATTCATTTAATGCAGGCGAAACCTGGACTATGACATCTGATTTCACGGGACCCGGTCCTCAATATTTTTACGGTGCCACAATTGAACCTTCAAAATCAGAATTGGGAGTAGTATATATTGGTGGCAGCGGATATTCAAATCCGGGAGTTTATATGTCGTCAGATTACGGCGCTTCGTTTCAGCCATTGGATGTTGACCTTCCGCTAACATTAATTTATGACCTTGCTGTTTCACCCGATGATAGTTTATTATTTGCAGCCACAGAAATTGCGCCTTATGTATATGTTAAATCCGAAAATAAATGGTACGACCTTTCTGCCGAAGATGCACCCATTCAAAAATACTGGAGTGTAGATTATGTAGAAGAAATTAAAGCCGTTCGTTTCGGAACCTATGGCCGCGGTGCCTGGGAATTTAAATTGTATGAGGAACCGGTTGGAGCTGATCCCGCTTTATCCGAAGAAAATAATTCAATGATCATTTTTCCTAATCCGGCAACTGATATCATAAACATTCAGATCAATTCCTTTATACCCGATGCAATAATCGATATTATTGATATGAATGGCAATATTGTTATTCAGAAACATGCCGGAATTAATAAGGAGATACCATACAGGATTAAACTAAACTCCATCCCTTCCGGCACTTATTTTATAAGGGTCAACTATAAGCAGAAAAGAAATAACAGCTATGTCGAAAAGTTTATCAAAGATTAAATACCCTGATGAAAATTGTGGTAACAATATTTATTAGCCTTCAGCTTTTAGCCGGACTTGACAGAATAATTGCGCAGAATTCACTTTTTGAAAAAAATGCGATCGAATTTAATAATATTGATTTTTCAGATCCGCAGGTCGGACAGTTTTTTATTCCTCGTGCAATTTTTTTTACGCTTGGAAGAGACAGTATTCGAACAGAATCATGGCCATGCCTCGATACTATAGCCATTATTTTAAGCAAAGCACCCGGATGTATATTTGAAGTTTCGTATCATTCTGACTACCGCCAATCAGAGGAATGTTGTAATAATATAACCGGCCGAAGAGCAGATAAACTTAAAAATTACTTTGTTGAGAATTATGGAATTGATACTGCCAGATTAATCAGCAAAGGTTATGGCGATAAAATGCCCTATGTTGTTACCTACGATATTTTGCTTCCTGATAGTGGCATTGTGCGAACAGGAACAGTGCTTAATGAAGAATTCATTTCGAAATATAAATCCAATATTGAAAATTGGGAATTCCTGCTTCAGCTTGATCGCCGCGTTGAATTTAAGATCATCGGCTTTACTGAACCATATAATAGCTTTAAAAATTTGATGGGATATTGCGATGTTGATTTTACGAATCCACAGGTTGGCCAATATTGGATCGATAATGTTACTTTTTTCCAGGGCTTCCATCCACACCGAAATTTTAACCCTCATCTTGATTCTTTAACGCTTCTATTAGAATTTTATCCGGATTATATTTTTGAAATCGGGTTGAATACAGATTCTAGGGATACTGAAGAGCGTAATTTATTGATATCAGAGCGAAGGGCTTTTGCATTTAGGGATTCAATTATTATCAGAGGCGCAGATTCTTCTCATTTAATTGCGAAAGGATATGGTGAATCAAACCCTCGAATTTTGGAATACGATGTTGTCTTACCTTCGGGTGAAATCGTTGCAAGAGGAACCGTACTTACCGAAGGTTTTATTCTTGCGCATAAAATGAGAAATTACGATTTTGAAACCCTGCATCAATTAAACCGAAGGATAACTTTCACAATCGTTGGTAAAAAATAATTTTTTAAATGTGAAGGGCCCAACAATAGCACAAACGTCTCGCCCAAACATGACCATACATGGCGCAAGCGTCCGCTTGTGCCTATCGCTTGTGCTTGCCTATTGCAGCGTCCGCTGGGTTTAAACACAAAATAAAAAACCCTGCAACAAATCATTGCAGGGTTCGGAATAATATTAAGTTGAATTATAATTTTTCAAGACGGCGGGTATAAATATTTTCGCCGGCACTTAATTGCACAAAATAAATACCTGAAGGATTAACCGAGAGATCAACATCAGCAAATTTAGCTGAGGCTTCTTTTGTTTCGGAATAAATTGTTTGACCGGTAATATTGACAATAGTCAATTTAATTGTTCCCGTAATATTTGCGGGAAATTCCACATGCAAAATATTATCTACAGGGTTAGGCGAAATTATAATTGCATCTGCATTTTCGTTATTAATTCCTACAGTTCCAACAACAACATCACTGCACGATTCATCTGTACAAGTGATATCGTTAGTAATGGTGAGACAAACTTCATAAACACCGGATTCAGCATAAGTATGCAATGGTGCATTTTCACTTGAGTATGTGCCATCACCAAAATCCCATTCCCATGCAACAGCTTCTCCTGAGGTTTCTGCAAACTGAACATTAAGGTCAGTTACAATACTTTCAAATCCTGCAAGTTCAAGTTCATCGTCGATCAATAAACTCAACGTATCATATATAAATCCGGATTGAGGATTATATAAATACAAAACAACACTTTCAAGACTTTCGGTTATTGCATCGTGCAATGGAGCGATCTCAATTATTCCAATGCTATCCCATGCAGGAATTATTAATTGTTCAGCGATCAATTCGTAATCAACACCATTGGTTGCGCTACCGGCAACATAATAATCAAGCACCAGCGGCTCGGCACAAGGAACCTCGTTGGTGAATTTAAAATATCCGTTTGCGCATTTTTCAACAGCATTATCCAATTCAAAATCTGCAAGTGATTCGTGTTTTAAGCGCAAACTACCCAAACTTCCAGTCTCAAGAAATACACCTGAATCATATATCATATCGCTGCCATCTGCAATGGCAATTTTCATATGATAAGTTTCCCCTGCAGAAACCGGAGTGCTGGCGAGCAACACGGTAGTTAATCCATCGTATTGAACATAAAATGGATCTGTTGAATAAGGTGCTGCGAAGCCGTCGCCATTATCAATATAATAATCCGGGTTCTCAATGCTATTTACATTATTTATCGCAACGGGTAGTGTTGTTCCAGGTACCAATGCAATATTTACCGGATCAGGAATTCCCGGGCCGCTTACCCAGAAAGCAAAAATATCGTTGAAGCCTGTCCCTGCAAATTCGAGATATTCTTCCGATCCAAAAACATAACTCAATTTAAGTGTATCGGCAGCAACGGTCATATTAAATTCAATAATGCATCCGTCGTAAGTTAAATATCCAGCGGCATCAGAAAGATCGTCATCACCATCGGTGCTATTGGGCATTGACGCCGAACCGAGGTTGTTGGGACCCATTGCATTGCTGATACTTCCTGAAGTGAGTATCATTCCGTTTTCAATACCAACATTTGCATCCGTTGAATTAAAAAATCCGGAAGCCCCCTCGGCACATGTACGTTCAATATCAGAAACAACGATTCCAGGTCCTGCGAGTGAATAAATAAAAATTTCATCGTCGGTTTCTTCAGAAACCGTTAATTGTGCGTGTATGTAATTAAAAATAAAGATGGAGAGAAATGAGAGGAGTACATTTTTTTTCATTTTGTATATTTTTATTGTTTAAAAGTAGCATTTTTTTTCCAACTTCCCGGAAGAATTATGGAAATTTTCAGGTTCAAGAAGTTTTCGGTTGCGCAGGATCTCACTGCAATGAAAGTGGGAACAGATGGTGTTTTGCTTGGTGCATGGGTGGAGATGCAGCCTGATATTAAAAATATTTTGGATATCGGAACAGGCACTGGTGTTATTGCTTTAATGCTTGCTCAAAAATTTGAACTTGCAAAAATCGATGCAATAGAAATTGAAGAGAATGCTTTTCTTCAGGCTTCGCAGAATATTTTTTCTTCACCATGGAAAAACAGGATAACGGTGAATCATGTTTCTCTGGAGGACCATATAAACCAGGCACACAAAAAATATGACCTCCTTGTTTGCAACCCACCCTATTTTTACAATAATTGGAAAGTACCAGAGGCAAAAAGAGAGATGGCCCGTGATGCCAAATATTTTCCGCACGAACTTTTACTTGCCGCAGCAAATCAATTATTGGCCTATGAAGGGAGCTTAAATATTATACTGCCGGTTGCCGAAGGGAGATCGCTATTAAATAAACTGGAGAGTTCAGGACTTTTTTGTAAACGATTGACCTCTGTAAGCACCAAGGCGGGTAAGCCCGCAAAGCGACTGCTCATAGAAATTGTGAAAGAAGCATGTGAGCGAATGGAGGGCGTATTGAATATTGAAAATGCCGGGATCAATAATTTTTCCGAAGAATATAAAGCGCTTACCAGGGATTATTATCTCCATTTCTAAAAATAAAAAAGCGCCAATGCGGCGCTTTGAATATTGGGATCCTGTTTTGGTTCTGATGTATTAAAACTTATCGTCGAAATCGGCATCGTCAAGATTATAATTATCTTCCTCCCCAAAATCGTCAGCCATTTCATCCAGGAATTCTTCGTCATCAAAATCATCTTCCTCCTCTTCCTCTTTTTTTGGTTTTCCGCCTTCTTCTTCATCAAGGTCTTCATACATATGTTTGCCTTCATCAAAAGCATATGCATCTTTTTCATCCTTGTCGTCGAAGTCGAATTCATCTTTAAAGTCCTTATCGTTAAACTGGCGGAATTCTTCAAATTCATCTGATATCTCGTTGAGATCGTCTGCATCTTCAGCATCATCATCGTCATCGTCAGTATCACTTCCGGGTTTTGCATACGGAATTTCCTCAAGACCCTTAAACTTTTTATCCTCCACATTTTTATTGAGGAATTTGTTCAATTTGTCTATATCCGTATTCGTAGTGATCTCGCCGAACTCATTAATATTCATCTCGAAGCCATCCAGGTCTTTATGGACTTCCGGTTTTCCTTCCAAGGGTTTTTTCTTAGGCATAGGTTAATCAGAATTTTCAGTGAAAGTTATTGAATTTTTCAATTGAATTACGCAAACGCTGAACAGAAATTTTTTTTCCTAATACATCCATCATTGCAAAAACAGGGGGGCCCTGCAATCCTCCCGCCAATGCTACACGAAGAATTGGCATTATTTCACCCATCCCCAAATTGTTTTGCTTCATAAAATCTTTTACTGTTGTTTCAATCTCGTGCTCTGTAAAATTAGTAATTGCTTCTATTTTATTTACCAAATCTACAAAGATTTCTGTTTTTTCCTTTTTCCATTTTTTCCGTATTGTTTCTCCGTCAAAACTATCTGTTTCCTGAAAAAAATAGGTACCTTCTTCGTAAAGATCGGGAATGAAAGTTGCCCTCTCTTTCATTGCATTACATACTTTAATCAGGTAATCATCGTCTGCTGTAATATTCTTTAATCTAAGATATGGTTTCAGCAATTCTGCCAATTCTTCACCCGATTTTGATTTGATATGCTGGTGATTAAACCACTTTGCTTTTTCGGGATCGAATCTTGCTCCCGATTTCCCGATTCTTTCAAAACTGAATGCTTCAATTAATTCTTCCCTGTTAAATACCTCTTTATCGGTACCGGGATTCCATCCTAAAAATGCTAAAAAGTTTATATATGCTTCAGGTAAAAAGCCCTTTTCTTTTAGTCCGGAAATATTTTGTTCAGGCCAGTTGAGAGTATACAATGGAAATCCATATTTATCGCCGTCCCTTTTGCTCAACTTGCCATTACCCTCGGGTTTTAAAATTAAAGGAAGGTGGGCAAATTGCGGCATTGATTCTTCCCAGCCAAACATTTTATAGGTCATAACATGGGTGGGAGCACTGGGGAGCCATTCTTCACCTCGCACTACATGGGTTATTTTCATAAGATAATCATCAACAACATTGGCAAGATGGTAAGTAGGCATTCCATCGCTTTTAAATAATACCTTATCGTCGAGTTGCGACGAATTAAAAGATACCCAGCCTCTTATCAGGTCGTTAAATTTTATTTCTTCATTCCGGGGCATTTTAATTCTGATGACATATGGTTCATTGTTGTTTAATCTTTTTTCAACTTCATCAGCCGACAGCGACACTGAATTTTTCATATACTGCCTTGTGATATGATCATATGCCGGCGAAGGATTTCCCTGTTCCATCATTCTTTTCCGCATTTCTTCCAACTCGGCAGGCGTATCAAATGCATAATATGCATTTCCCTTTTCTATCAGCTCAAAAATATATTTCTTATAGATCTCCTTGCGTTCACTCTGGCGATAAGGTGCATAGGGCCCCCCTACATGCACTCCTTCATCAAATTCGATCCCGGCCCATTTGCAACTGTTGATCACATATTCTTCTGCCCCTTCAACGTAACGGGCCTGGTCGGTATCTTCAATGCGAAGTATTAATTCACCCCCGGTTTTCTTCGTGAATAAATAATTATATAAAGCTGTTCTGATGCCGCCAAGATGTTGCGCTCCCGTTGGGCTTGGCGCATACCTCAATCTTACTTTCTTCTCCATAATTGGTAACTGCAAATTTAATAGTAAACTTTAATTGGATGCTGCAATTAATTTCACCCGGTTTGTTTTGTGGTATGATATTGAATAGTGGGTATCAACCCTGGTTAGCCAAGCTGTCATCAGCAGGTAAATAAACATGATTACTTAAATTTGCGAAAAATGTATTTTGTTAAAACACCCTGGTATTTAAAATCGGTATATCCCAGCCTCATCTGGGAAATAAAAAAGGAAAATACATTATACCTCACTTTCGACGATGGCCCCATACCTTATGTTACCGAAGAGATATTGAATATTTTGAAGGACTATAATGCTGGCGCCACTTTTTTTTGCATTGGCGAAAACGTGCAGCTGCACAGGAATATATTTAATAGAATTGTGGATGAAGGCCATCAAACAGGAAACCATACCTACCATCATTACAATGGATGGAAAACAGAGAATAAAATATATGTAGATGACGTAATGCAATGTGAACTTGAAGTTCCGGGAAATTTATTCCGCCCACCCTACGGCAGAATTTCTTACCAGCAAATACAGGAATTGAAAAAGAATTTCAGAATTGTGATGTGGGATGTGCTGAGCGGTGATTTCGACACTGCCATCGATGCTGAAAAATGTCAAAAAAATGTAGTCGACAATGCTGTAAGCGGAAGTATAGTTGTTTTCCACGACAGCCTCAAAGCCAAAGACCGGGTTTTGAAAAGCCTGCCTGTTGTTCTTGAACATTTTTCTGAAAGAGGATTTAAATTTGATCCTATCACTTAAAATTATTTTACTAATTAATTATAATGCCGCTAACCGATACACATGCACATATTTACTTACCTGAATTTGACAGCGACAGGTTGTTGATGATAGAACATGCATTGAGGGCAGGAGTTGGGAGAATATTTTTACCGAATATTGATAAAGATTCTATAGACAGCATGCTTCAATTAAGCATGGAACAGACCGATCTTTGCTTTCCTATGATGGGGTTGCACCCATGTAGTGTAAAAGCGGATTATGAATCTCAACTAAACATTATTGAACATTATTTTAACGAGGGAAAAATTAAATTCTATGGAGTTGGTGAATGTGGGTTGGATTATTACTGGGATAAAACATTCGTAAACGAGCAAAAAACTGCATTCAGTTTTCAGATAGAACTTGCAAAAAAATTCAGATTGCCTTTGAGTATCCATTCGCGTGAAGCAACAGGCGATTGTATTGAACTTATAGCCCAACATAAAACAAATGACCTCCGGGGTGTGTTTCATTGTTTTTCGGGTAGTGCCGATCAGCTTCAGCAAATCATCGAACTTGGATTTTATGCCGGTATCGGTGGTGTTGTTACATTTAAAAATGGAGGGCTCGATAAAATTCTGCAGCCACAGCATTTAGATCATCTTGTGCTCGAAACCGATTCACCGTATCTGGCGCCCGCTCCCTTTCGTGGAAAGAGAAATGAGCCCGCATATTTGGAATATATCATCAATAAACTCGCAGAGGTGTTGAACATGGAAATACAAACTGTGGCTGAAGCGCTGGAAAAGAATGCGGTAGAAGTTTTTGGATGAGATTCTTTTCTCCTTAAAACCATTGAATCAATCTTAATCCAATTCGATTTTTCTAACCATTTTTTTTGCGGTGGGAAGTAATTTATATTCCTCAAAACTCACCTGGATGTTATAATGTTCCCCCATAAAAATTTTATATGCATCGTAAAACGGTGTATCATTAGAAATAAAGACTACTTCTTTATTTCTAATATCTGATGTAAGGTTGTTCAGAGAATTAATTTCCAATAGCTGTTTGAATGCAGGCATGTCCTGAAATGTTGCACCATCGAAATAGTTATGGTGGAGAAATTGGGGAAGCTTTGCAAAAATTGCAGGTTTATGAAATGGATCGGTATTGCCAACGTTCATGAACAGGATCTCCGGATGCGCATTTACATGTGCAATGGCATCGTTCTGCTCCTGCTGGATTTTTGCAGCGGCGTTTGAAATATTTTTATTGATGGATAATTGCATGAAGATGATGATCGCAATTAATGTAAAGCATGGTATGGCAATATATTTTACTTTTTTTGCAGCAGCGTTGATGGATGGAAACATGATAAAACAAATGATCATGCAAAAAGCATAAATGAACGGGTGATAAACCCGCAAGGGAAGTTTAAAATATACCGTTAATAAGTAAAATAAAAGAAGATTGAACAGGAAGAGGAAGATAATTAGAAACCTTTTTTTTCTTTCTCCTAAAATGAGAAAGAAAACAACAATAATAAAATACAACGGGAACAACAAAGTGGTAAAAACATAATGATAGAGAATTGGAAATGGTTTGATATAGTTTATATCCTTAGAAGCTATTTCATCCAGAAGAGAAAAATTATGACAGGAAAAAACTTTTTCATCGGCACGGAAATAAGCCATTGAAAGCGCATAATCATTATTGCTCAACCCGGCTTGCTCTAATATTCCCTCATCCACTAAATATGGATGGTTGACGAATTTCTGCGAATGTTTAACACAATCAAGTGCTGAAGCGGTTTCGGGGGTTTTATTATAATAGATCGTATTTGAAATTTCGAGGGTGCATGGGATAATTAAAATTATGAAAACTGGCAAAACATTTTTCAGCAATTTTTGATGGTAGATGATATAGGTTGATATCGGCACTCCGATTATGATAATAGCAATGAAACATTCAAATCGTATGATACCTGATAGAATAAAAAATCCCATCGGTATAAATAAATATTTCCAATGCAGCTTGTTTGTCAAATAATTGAGGAGCGATAATAATCCAGCAATTCCAGCGACAAAAGCTGTTGAAGTAAATTGAAGTTTTAATATCAGTGAACCTTGCATTACAAATATTAAAGCGAAAAAAATAATGAACATGGCCAATGTATTATTTCTTTTGCTCATAATAAATGAGATCTGTATCAATGCCAGGAAATGTACTATCAGAAAAAAACCGGCATACCAATTATATGCTGGCGCCAACGTAAATAGATTTTTTAGTAATAACGTCGTCATAAAATTCATGAAGAGCACATGTTCCGATCCTGTTCCGGTAAAACTCCCCGCCATAACGTACGACATCACCGGATCATCATTGGTTTCATAGTTCAGTGTATAGCAAATCAAGAACAATGCAAATATGATTGCTGCGGTTATGAGCCAGTAAATGGATTTTATGGGATGAAAAAGAATTTTCACTTGATTGAACAAAATTGAACAAAATTTGGAAATTCTAAAGGTAGGAAGTAGGAAGTAGGAAGTAAGAAGTAAGAAGTAAGAAGTAAGAAGTAGGAAGTAAGAAGTAAGAAGTTTGAAGTAGGAAGTAAATGCATTATAACTCGTCACTCGTAATTCGTATTCGTAATTCGTCACTTTTTTTGTGCTTGATTTCTCATTCACAAAAAAGACCCGTAGGTTTCATGAGTTTCACAAATGGTTAACCAACGAGGTCTTTCTTCATTCGTCACTCGTAATTCGCATTCGTCACTCGTAACTTTTTTATGGTGAGTGGATAGAAGTAAGAAGTAAGAAGTAAGAAGTTTGAAGTAAATGCATTATAACTCGTGACTCGTAATTCGTATTCATAATTCGTCACTTTTTAAATCATCACGAATTTTAAATTAGCTTTGCATTCCAGGGAGAGATGTCCGAGTGGTTTAAGGAGCACGCCTGGAAAGTGTGTATACCCCAAAAGGGTATCCAGGGTTCGAATCCCTGTCTCTCCGCCAATCAATTTAATGCAGTCCCGCAATAGCGGGATTTTTTATTTTAGGGAGCCGTCGGAAATATTTTCATTTCCGTAAGGCGGACTAAAATAAAAAATAAGTGAGTGAAACGAACGACAGCATGAAATTGATTGAAGCCCCCCCATTTAAAGGATCATGTAATAATCACCAATTTTATTAGTCCGGAAACAACTTACTAAACAAATTGAACGCTTCAAACTTTTTAAACCATGCTAACTTTTGTAACCTTGCTAACTTTACTTCCATCACTTCACTTCAATTCCGTACTTGATCGAATATTTTCTGCTTAATTCATCCTGCCAGTTCTCTACATCAATCCTTTCACCCTGAATAAAAATATTTGTGAGTATGCTTGTTTTCATATCAAGCACATCACCTTCACTGATAAAAAGTGTTGCACTCTTTCCTGTTTCAACGGTGCCGTAATTATTTTCGATACCGAGAATTTTTGCATTGTTTAAAGTGATTAATTCAAGCGCTTCTTCTTTTGATAATCCATAAGCTGCGGCAGTACCGGCATCAAAAGGAAGATTGCGCACATTCCAGTAACTGGAACCGTCGTTGCTCATGGTTAGGCCACATAAAATTCCGGCACGCATCAACATTGCCGGTAATTTATAAGGAAGGTCAACATCATCACCTTCAAAAGCCGGTAATTCATGCGTTGATTCCAACAGCACGGGAATATTGTTTTCTTTTAATAACTCCTGCACCTTATAACTTTGCCTGCCACCGACAATAACAACTTTGATTGAATATGCTTTAGCCAGGTCAACAGCACCGATGATCTCTTTGGCACGATCAGCTTTAATAAATAATTTTTGTTCACCATTGAATATTTTCCGCATTGCTTCAAATCGCAAATTTTTTGTTTCATGTTTTTCTGCCGAGCAATATGCTTTCGCTTCGCTAATAAAACTTCTTATCGCATTTACATTTTCTGTATACTTGGGATCAATGATATAAAAACCCTTCTCATAATTATAACTATATACCGATGGCCAATCCATATGCATATTGTCGTCGGTATCAACAACAGCATCTTCCCAATTCCATCCGCTCATTTTAACAACAGAACTTTGTCCGCTGATTATACCACCATCAGGAATTACCTGTGCAAGCAAAATACCATTTGTTCTGAGCGTAGGTATTACTTTTGAATCTGTATTGTAAGCAATTAATGATCTTATATTCGGATTAAATTCCCCCACTTCAACAATATCAATGGTTGACCGCACAAGTTCAATTTCTTTTAAGCCCACCTGCGCATTCATGGCAATAATTCCCGGATAAATATGTTTTCCGGAAGCATCAATGGCTGAAACATTATTTATATCGTATCCCGGCTCCTTCGTAGTTCCGGCGTATTCGATCTTTCCATTTTTGATGATGACCATGCCGTTTTCAATCACAGTGCCGTTGCCTACATGAATTGTTCCTCCCGAAATTACAACCGGCACCTGCTGCGCAAATAAATTCATGCAACAGCAAATCAATAATAAGGTAAAAATATTTTTCATTTTATTTATTTTATACTTCTTACTTCTTACTTCATACTTCATACTTCATACCTCATACTTCATACTTCTCACTTCATCCTAATATCCTTTCACAAAATCTCCCACATCCTCACAATCATACAACTTCTTATCTTCTCCTTTTATCGGAACAACGGGTTTCCCTCCATTTTTTTCATCGAGCATTTTTGAAATAATTCTTATGCGTTCTGAAGTCATTGCCTGTTGGATAGCCGCATCTTTATCACGGTCGTAATAAATGATTCCATCAACAATAGTTTTTTCAGCGATAGCATAAATGCTCAATGGGTTGTCGCTCCACAAAACAACATCTGCATCTTTTCCTTCCTTAATGCTGCCAACACGGTCATCAACGTGGAGTAATTTTGCGGGATTGAGTGTAACCAGCTTCAACGCATCTTCCTCATTCATTCCCCCATATTTAATTGATTTCGCAGCTTCCTGGTTTAATCGCCTTGCCATTTCCGCATCATCTGAATTAATTGCTGCAACAACACCTTCCGCATTTAATATCGTTGCATTTTGGGGTATTGCTTCATACACTTCAAATTTATATGCCCACCAATCGGAAAAACCTGCAGCGCCGGCGCCATGTTCTTTCATTTTATCTGCAACCTTATATCCTTCCAAAATATGAGTGAACGTATTTACTTTAAAATGATGACGTTCAGCTAATGTCATGAGCATATTGATCTCACTTTGAACATAACTATGGCAGGTAATAAATCTTTTCTGCTGTATAATTTCTGCTATCGCCTCTAATTCAAGATCTGTTCTGGTGATTTTTGTTTTATCGTTTTTTAAAGCAATATATTCCTCTGCCCTGGTAAAATAGTCTTCATATACCTGTTCAACACCCATTCTTGTTTGAGGAAATCTGACTCTGTTCAGATCGCCCCAGTTTGCCTGCTTGACATTTTCACCCAGAGCAAATTTTATAAATCCCGGCCAGCCCTGAAATTTCATTTCTTCAGGCGAGGCTCCCCACCGGAGTTTAATTAATTGCGTTTGTCCGCCAATAGCATTTGCTGATCCATGCAACAAATGTGAAGTTGTTACACCGCCGCTTAACTGGCGATAAATATTTACATCATCACAATCAACAACATCGCCAATGCGCACTTCTGCTGAACTGGATTGTGTGCCTTCATTTACACCATCGGAAATTGCAATATGCGAATGTTCATCAATTATACCAGCAGTTAAATGTTTGTTGGTGCCATCAATTACAAGGGCATTTTTAGCAGAGATGCTTTTTCCGATCTTCAATATTTTTCCCTGCGAGATTAGGACGTCGTAATTTTTTAAAATGCCATCAGTTTCATTCGTCCATACCGTGGCATTTACAATTAATATTTCCTGTTGTTTTGGTTTTTCTGTCCACCCGAAAGAAGTGAAAGGAAAAATGGTTGAACCACTGCTAATCGTATCCGGTTTTTTTTCATCTTTTTTCTCGGCGTACACATTTGTGAAGGTTGCGCTCCAGTCAACCCACTTATCATTGAGTTGCCCCTGTCCAGAAAACGATCCCGGTTTTACCCAGCCACTCAGCCTGTAAAGATCATTGCCATCATTAAACTGAATTGAAATATTTTCATTGGTGATTGTTCCTGATGCTTTTAGCGTATCGGTATTTTTTATTACACCCATTTCCGGCGAATCTGGTTTTCCTTTTATTACCAAACCATACACCCTGTTGCTGATATTGAATTTATAAATGCCGCGAACATCATTTTCCATTTTATTATTAACGGAATATTGTTTTCCATTCACCCAGTTCTGGTAAATAATTGTTTCATCATCGAAAACATTTCCCGACGTGATAATAAAATTTGCGATCTTACCTTTTTCAATTGTGCCCAGATCATTTTGTGCATTTATAAGCGATGCCGGAATTGTTGTTAAAGCTGCTAATGCCGTGGTTTCCGACATACCATTTTTTATCGCCTTGCGCACATTTTTCAGAAATTCATTTTTATCCTCCAACCCTGAACTGGTAATTGCGAATTTAATTCCTGCATGCTCGAGGTTGCTGCAATTTGCCGGCGCCATCTCCCAGTGTTTTAATTCGCCGAGGCTGATCAGTTCTGCATCAAACGGATCACTAACATCCGGGGTTTTTGGATAATTTACCGGGATGATCAATGAAGCACCGGTATTTTTTATTTCATTCACACGCTGGTATTCATCGCCGCTTCCTTTGATGATGTATTGAAAATTAAATTCATCGCCGATCTTATCGGCCCGCAATATTTCAAGTTTATTTTTTGTGTCGAAAATATTTATCAGGGGCTTGTTCTGGTTTATTGCTTCGAGCGAAATATTTTTTTCAATTTTATTTCCACCCTTTGAATACCAGTCGGCATCATATAGCGTTTGCCTGATGAGTGCAATTGATCCCATTTCCGACGACGGATAATCCTGTGTTGAACTTCCTTTTTTAAATGAATAATGATTGCTCACCTTTTCTATGACAATCATATTTCTTCCAGGCTCATTTCCCATTAAAACAAGTGCGCCTGTGCCGCTTAAAATTCCATCATGGCGATGGGTTAGCGTTGCACCAAAACCGGCATTGCGCCAGGTCCTGTTTTTTGAGGTATCGGATGCAAAATTTTCATAGCTGTTGAATTCCGGAGTTACGGCCTGGTTCCAATTAACAGGCGTAGTGAATTTATTTTCCAATTGGGGACCAGGATTAACTGAAGGATTTTGTTTGGTGGGAATTCCATAATCTGCATCAAGGTCGATGAAGGATGGATAAATAAATGAACCCTTGAGGTCAATTTGAACTGCATCTGAAGGAATGATCAAACCACTACCCGTTTCTGTTATTCTTCCGTTTTTGATCAATAACACTCCGTTTTGAATTGTTTTTGCCGGATCAACAATTATTGTCGCATTTATAAATGCATAGGTTTTGTCACGCTGGTCGTATACACCATTCAACGGAAAAGTTGTCTGAGCAAAAATCAATTTACACCAAACCAGCGTGAGAATCAGACTTAAAATAATTTTTTTCATAATGGAATCGGGTATTATATGCTGCACGACTTTCCTGTATCAAACAGGAATTGGATCAGTGCAAACTTTATAAAGGCACTAAGATAAAAATTGA
>JBIOHA010000014.1:0-19797 GCA_044448625.1 Chitinophagales bacterium
ATACATAATTGCGGAAAATTACCTCAGGTTTTTGGGTTTATTATCATTTCATTTTCAAAATAACGTTTTATGCAGGGTTTCCGTGTGTATGTGCAAGAACTCATTATTCATTTTTCCTTCCATTAAGTATCTTTGTAAAAAATTATGGCCCCGTAGCTTAATTGAATAGAGCATTTGACTACGGATCAGAAGGTTACAGGTTTGAATCCTGTCGGGGTCACAAAGTCCTGCAGATTTTTCTGCGGGATTTTTTATTTTAACATCCAAATGAAATAATTATCCTTTCACCAAAAACAGTGAACATTCCACTACACTTTCCCATTTTTTTGATTTTTAATTGAAAAAAATCTAATATTGAATATCAACAGTTACCTCAATTGCCATGGGCCCGAAAACCAACAAAGTTCCCAGTCTGCATAAACCACAAACAGTACTGGTAATGATCATTCTCGGTTTGATCGGATTTTGCATTCCCGTGTTCGCTATTTATGGGATTGAATTTAACGAGGCCTTTTCCAAATCAATAAGAATATTTTTAGAGACGCATAAAGAAACTATGTATTGGTTTTTAATGATAACCCTTAAGATGTGTATTTATGGATTTTTAATTATCCCGATTATTTATTTATATAATGAGGTCATTAAGATCTACAAACCAATATGGAACCAATACGGAAATAAAAATTCAAAAGCGCTACAGTTTGGCAAATTAATTATCCTCCCCCTGATATCTATTTTTCTTGCTGCTGCTATTCGAAAAAATGCATTGGTTCATTTAGGCGACGACGATTATTATTTCTGGCATATTATGGTAACCAAAGGCCAGCCGTTTATTGATCCGAATACATATCATATGATCATTACTTATATTGGGGTGGCCCTAATTATCGGATGTATTTCTCTTATGCTTTTTATTTACATTATTTCCACAACAAATGAAAAAAGCATGAATGAAAAGTCTTTACAAATATTAAATAAACATCTCGACCTCACCATGGTATTTATGGGGGTGATAATAGGCTTTGCTTCACTTGCTCGGGCGCAACTTCGCGATGCATATCTTGAATTTCCATTCAACCCAACTGATGCTTATCCAATTGACATTGTTTATGTAAATGGAATGATAAACACGCTTATGATTGCAATTTTTTATGTTCCGATCAAATTGTCTGTCGTTTATAATAGAAATAATTTATTCTCTTCTATTTCGGATCCGGAGAAAGAAAATCCAGAAGATAATACAACCTTTGCTTTCCTGAATAAATTGATAAACAGTTTGAAAATACTCATTCCATTATTTGCTCCATTTTGGGGAAGTTTGCTACCGTCATTTCTTGGATAGATAGAATAAATTATAAACGAACAGAGAGATCTCGCTGTTCATCGGTACATTTGCATTTCATCTGATTTATTAATTTGTTTTATGCGTATAGCTACCTATAATGTGAACGGCGTTAATGGCAGGCTGCCAGTTTTACTCCGCTGGTTGAGTGAAACTTCTCCTGATATTGTTTGTCTTCAGGAACTCAAAGCGCCTGAAGAAAAATATCCTTTAAAGGCAATTGAAGACGCTGGGTATCATGCGATATGGCATGGTCAAAAAAGCTGGAATGGTGTGGCCATTTTTTGCAGAAATGCAATTCCTGTGGAGCGCACAAGAGTATTACCCGGCGATCCCGAAGATGTGCATAGCCGGTATCTCGAAGCAACTGTGCAGGGATTAATTATCGGATGTCTTTATTTGCCAAATGGAAATCCTGCACCGGGACCAAAATTCGATTATAAATTAAAATGGTTCGACAGGCTGATAATGCATGGAGCAGAATTAATTTCCTCTGGTCAACCTGTGATATTAACCGGTGATTTTAATGTTATGCCCACTGAACTCGATGTATATAAACCGGAGCGTTGGGTGGACGATGCATTGTTTCGCCCTGAATCGCGGGCTGCATTTCATAAATTAATGGAGCAGGGGTGGACGGATGCTATCCGTTTTTTATTTCCGGATAAAGTAATATATACTTTCTTCGATTATTTCAGAAATGCCTATGAAAGAAATGCAGGCCTCAGGATCGATCATTTTTTGTTGAGTAACTCGGTAAAGAAGCGGTTGAAAAATGCCGGCGTTGACCACCATGTGCGTGGATGGGAGAAAACCAGCGATCATGCTCCGGTGTGGATCGACCTTGAGGATTAATGTTCGGAGATTCAAATTCTGTGCAAAGAATTCCTCAATAATTATTTTCTTCATTTTATAACAATCACCTGCAGCGTATCATGCAAGGAGCTTTTAAATAATAATCCATCAGGGCATAATTTTTTCCCTCTTTATTTATCTCCTGTGTCCGATTTATTTTTTTAACCTTAAATCTATTTTATGAAGAAATTAATGTTGATCTCTTGTTTGCTGGTATTAGTTGCTTGCACATCGGGATTTGCTCAAACAACTGTTAAAACAACAACTACTACAACAACAGTAGTTGCCAGTCAACCCATCAAATTATCAAGCGATATGGTGATTTATGTACCTTCAAGCGATGGTATGATATATGAATATGAAATTCAGCATCCCGATATCAAATTTAGAGGCAATGATGAAAGAGAACGATATTTTTCAAGCCTGAACGACGATGTGGTTTCTTATACATACGACAGTAAGAATGATAAAATTTATTTGCGGTTGAACAATACTTATATCGATGAGCATAAATGGAGTTATACTGATATAAATAATTATTTTTCGAAGAGATCAAATTATATGAAAGATCAATACGGAAATTATATTGTAAAATAAAGTTGTCCAGATCAGATTTCATTTCCGGCGGAAATTATTCGCCGGATTTTTTATGTAGATAACTCAGTTCCGGCAGAGAGGAAGTTGTTTATTTTTGCTGAAATATTTTATTGCGCAGCTTAAATATAATTTTCACTATTGCTCTTTTTTTGGCCCTTATTACCGGCTGTAAAAAAGAGGACCGGCATCCCGACAAATCAATATTCCGGTTAAATCTTTCAACCCCATTAACCTCGCTTGACCCTGCCTTTGCCAGCGACCAGCCGAATATCTGGAGTGTTAACCAGCTATTCAACAGCCTTGTTCAACTCGACAGCGACCTGAATGTTTTGCCCTGCATTGCAAAAAGCTGGACAATTTCAAAAGACAGGTTCTCGTATACATTTATTCTTAGGAACGATGTATATTTTCATGACGACAACTGTTTTGGCAATGGAAAAGGGAGGAAAGTAATTGCTGAGGATTTTGTTTATTCCTTCAGTCGACTTATTAACCCGGCAACAGCAGCGAGAGGAAACTGGGTGTTTCAAAATCTTGTCGACAGTATTTCGCCATTTTATGCTCCCAATGATTCCACGCTTGAAATAAAACTGCAAAAACCTTTTGCGCCATTTTTGCAAAGATTGAGTATCCAGTATTGTTCTGTAATTCCGCACGAGGCCATAGAGAAATATGGACAGGATTTCCGGTCGCATCCTGTTGGAACCGGCCCTTTTAAATTTGTGCGGTGGGAGGAAGGGGAATTACTGATCCTCCATAAATTCGAAAACTATTTTGAAACCGATGACCAGGGAAATAAATTGCCCTATCTCGATGCGGTAAATATTCAATTCATTTCAAATAAATCAACTGAGTTCTTAAAATTTTTAAGTGGGGAAATTGATTTTGTTAGTGATATTGATGCAGCTTTGAAAGATAATATCCTCACAAAAGAAGGAAAACTTCAACCCAAATACATAAATAAAATTAAATTACTAAAAGGTCCGTATTTGAACACGGAATATTTTTCTATTTTAATGGATACCAGCAAACAAATAGTAAAAGAGAACCCTTTGGTGTTTTTGCAGGTACGACAGGCGATTAATTATGGGTTCGACAGAAATGAAATGCTCCTCTTCCTAAAAAATAACCGTGGCATAGCAGCAACAGGAGGAATTATTCCGCCGAGCTTATTAAATGATTCCATGAATATGCACTATGGTTATTACTACGATCCCGACACGGCTTTGCAATTACTCGCAGAAGCGGGATTTGAAAATGGTGTAGGCTTGCCGGAAATTACCCTGAATACTATAGAACAGTACCAAGACATTGCGGTTTATATTAAAGATAAGCTTGAAGATATCGGCGTTGCCATCAAGATCGAAACTGTTGACCCCAGGATATTGAGAGAAATGCGATTAAATGAAACTACCGTATTATTTCGCAGCAGCTGGATCGCTGATTATGCGGATGCAGAAAACTACCTCACCGTATTTTATGGAAAAAGCGATGCGCCTCCAAATTATACGCATTTTAAAAATGCAGCATTCGATAGTTTGTACGAAATTGCTGTTGCAGAAACCGGTATAGCTGTCCGACAGAAATTATATTATAAAATGGACAGCATAATGATCAGTGAAGCACCGATCATTCCATTATTTTATGATGAGGTATATCGGTTCACGCAAAAAAATATTACAGGATTAGAGCCAAATGCTTTAAATATGCTGGAGTTGAAACGGGTGAGAAAGTTACTCGAAGAGAATTAATAATTCATATTTATAGGATGGTATCAATGATCTTTAATGGATAACCCAATTCGTAATTCGCAACTCAATTTCGTCGCTCGTAAATATTTAATGAAACAAAAAAGTGACGAATTGTGAAACACGAGTGACGAGTTACGAATAAAATCACATTTCCCCTTTAAGTTTTTTGATCACAATTTTATCAATCGGCAACACTAATTGTTCTTCAGTTATCTCACCGAGTTCGATCCAGGAAAACTGCATGGTTTCATCAATAGAATAATTAATGGTTGCAACATCAGCATCCACCAAATAATAAATACTGATCACCTGATCATTTGGATCAAGAAAACTCTGAACAAAAAAATCAGTGGTATAAAAATGGCGGATATTTAATAATTCTATTTGCAGTTCTTCGAGAAATTCACGCCTCAGGCAATCAATTGTTCCTTCGCCAAATTCCAATCCTCCACCAGGGAATTTTAATATTCTTTTTCCCCGAATAGATTCTTCTACAAGAAGGACTTTTTCCTCATGGATCAATATTCCATACACCCTTATATTAAACATTTTCTGATTTTGCTTTAGGCTTCTTGTGTTGTTTTTTCAAGTATGGTTTTAATTTTTTCAAAGTCGGGGATCGAACTTGAATTTTCAAGTATCTCTGCATATTGAATAATGCCCTGTTCATCAATCACAAATGCACTTCTTTTTGAAACGCCCATTAATTCCATTCCCCATCTATCCTGCAAGCAGCCATAAGTTTCGGAAACAATTTTATTAAAATCGCTCAGGAGTTTAAAATTAAGTTGTTGCTGTTCCTTATACACTCTTAGTGAGTATGGAGCATCAACACTAATACCTAATACTTCAGCATTAGCATTGTTGTAAAATGCAATATCGTCGCGTGTAGAACAAAGCTCTTTTGTACAGGTGGAAGTAAAAGCAAAAGGAAAAAATAACAGCAGTACCTGTTTGCCCCTGAGCTCACTTAATCGCAATGGTTGTTTATCCGAATCGTACATTAAAAAATCAGGGGCCTGATCGCCAATCGATAATTTCATAATAAGAATTTAGAGTCATAAAAATACCACTGCTTTACAGAAGTTTGAATTATAAAAGATTCGAAGAATTGAAGGGAGAAGATTCGAAGGTTAAGAATAGAAGGAAGACAAGGTTGAAGTTAACTTCCTTCCTTCCCCTTATGTACTTAGATCCTTATGCTTCGAACCTGCCTTTGCCGGCAGGCAGGTCTTCAATTCTTCTCCCTTCGAATCTTTTTATCGACTCCCTTCAATTCTTCGAATCTTGATTTACCACTGTTCACAATTCCCCTTGCCCATCTAAAATAAAATACCAAGTTTTGCCTGAATTCAAACACAGCAAAATGAAAAAACTAATTATTGAGTTTATTGGAACCATGTTCCTTGTGCTCGTTATCGGTATCTCGGGAAACCCACTTGCCATAGGCGCCACTTTAATGGTGATGGTCTATATGGGAGGTCATATCAGTGGAGCCCACTATAATCCTGCTGTTACAACCGCAGTTTTGTTGAGAGGAAAAATAACAATGAATGAGGCGGGAAAATACTGGCTCGCCCAAATTGGGGGTGGACTTCTTGGGGCTGCTGTGGCTTATTGGTTCAAGGATGGGCCAACCTCCGTTGCAATTGCTACTGGTGTAGATGGAGAAAAAATGTTGCTGGAAGCAATAGTAGGTGAGGTGCTTTTCACATTTGCCCTCGCGATGGTAGTGCTGAATGTGGCTACATCAGAACAAACAAAAGGGAATTCATTTTACGGGCTCGCCATCGGATTTACTGTATTTGCAGGTGCTATGAGTGTAGGTGCAATATCAGGTGGTGCGTTCAATCCGGCCGTGGGTTTCTGTCATAACTTATTTGCTGAAAACTGGAGCGACATGTGGGTGCATATCGTTTGTCCGCTTGTGGGTGGAGCAGTGGCAGCCTCCGTGTATAAAATGACAAACCCTGATTAAAGGTTAAAATTTTAAATTCTGTTGATTTAAGTATATATTTATCTTTGTAATAAAATTAATAAACCATAAAAATTATAAGTATGAAAATTCGTTTACTATTATCTTCTACATTTATTTGCCTGATATCAGTTGCCTATTCTCAACTGCCCAATGGAGGAATGGAGGCCTGGTCGGTGTATACATCAGTAGCAACGGGATTAACCTGCGATGTTCCAGATGCCTGGGATATTCCTGATAAAATTGGTTGTGATCTCGATATTACCGACAGGGTTACAACAAAAGAAACAGTGAATGTTCATGGCGGTACTGCAGCAGCAAGATTGGAAACTAAATTGTTGAACATATTCGGAACTGACTACGGAATACCTGGCACAATTACCACCGGGGTCATCGGTGTTACTTTCACTCCTGATCTTACACCATCTGTAACCGGAGGTTGTTCAGTTAGTGCAGCTTATGATGCTTTAGAAGGATATTTTCAATATTCACCTGCAGGATCTGATACAATGAATATTACAATTCTTATGTTCAGCGGTACTGATACAATTGGTGGTGGTGTTTATCGCAATGGTGCTAATACTCCTGCTTATACATTGTTTGAATGCCCAATATTTTATCCTTTAGGTGGAACTCCCGATAAAATGCAGATCATTATTACTTCATCAGGAAGCTTTGCAACTCCGGAAGTTGGATCAGTTTTATTTATCGACGATATGGAGGTAACAGGCGGAATAGGAATTGAAGACTGGAACGGATATGGAATGAAGCGCAACATTTATCCTAACCCGGCTACTGATTATATCAATATTAATAATCCTGCAACCAGTGATGTAACAATGGAAGTATATAATTTGAACGGACAAAAAGTAGATGTTCAAACTTTATCTCCCGAAATGAACAGCATTAACCTTGAATCTTATGCGAGCGGAATTTATACTTTCCGTTTAATTGATAATGGATCAATTGTTTACAGCAATAAATTTGTTGTGAAATAAAAAGAGACAGGAACCAATCCGCAGGACCCTGCGGGGAACCAGGAATCAGGATTGGTTTCAGATTAAATAAATTGAGCCTCGATAAATTTATCGGGGCTTTTTTATTTGTCACTCGTAACTTGTGTTTCGTAATTCGTCACTTTAAGAAGCCTGGGATGTTAAACTCAATTTCGGTCGGTGAGGACACCGAACCGATAAGTTCCCAGAGAAGTTTTTCATCCAGCATCCAGTATCCAGCATCGGCTGTTTATCCTGTATCGGCTGTTCATCCTTGTTCTACAATCCAACATAACTCTCCGATATCATAAAATCGATGAGCTTATTAAAGTCGCGGTTGTTGTCGTAATAAGTTTTTAATTGCCTGTCGGCGCCGGTGCCATTTTCAAGCATCCATTTTATATTTTCAAGTTCTTGCCTGCTGCCGAGTTCGTCAACAACATCATCTACAAAATCTAAAAATTCGAGAATTAATTCTTTTGTGTCTACCTCTTCCTGCTTGCCGAAATCAATTAATTTACCGCTGATGCCATAACGTGCTGCTCTCCATTTATTTTCCTGTATCAATGCACGGTCGTAATTCCGCCAGCCGATATTACTCTTCATCAGCTTAAATAATTTAGCAGTGATTGCCTGCATTAATGCTGCTAGTGCCAAAGTTTCATCTACACGCAGTGGAATATCGCACATCCTGAATTCAATGGTGTTAAAATATGGATGCACACGCAAATCCCACCATATTTTTTTTCCATTGTCAATGCAATTTGTTTTTACGAGTAATGCAACAAAATTGTCGAAGTGACTGGCATCATTAAATACATCGGGAATTCCGGTGCGTGGAAATTTATCAAATACTTTTGTTCGAAATGATTTAAACCCGGTATCGCGTCCCTCCCAAAATGGTGAATTCGTAGATAAAGCAAAAATATGCGGAAGGAAATAGCGCAATGAATTCATCATGAAAACGGCAACATCCCTGCTCGGCATTCCCACATGCACGTGCAAGCCAAAAATTAAATTGCTTCGTGCTGCTTCCTGCATTTCATTTACTATTTCCTGGTACCGGGGATGATTTGTAATTAATTGTTCCTCCCATGATGCAAATGGATGCGTTCCTGCTGCTGCGATCTTTAAATTATCTTTTTCTGCTAATTCGGCAATTATTCTCCGAAGTTTTACCGCCTGGTTGCGGGCATCTTTCATATCCTTGCAAATGGTTGTCGCCACTTCAACAACACTCTGATGCATTTCAGCTTTTATATCAACATCCTGCTTTGCACCGTTTTCAATAATATTGTGCTTGCGGTGAGAAAGATCCCGTGTTTCAGGATCTATTATCTGAAATTCCTCTTCAATGCCTAATGTAAAATCTTTAAATAAACCGCTCATTAAATTCTTTTTGTTTAGGAAGATGATGTTGGATTAAATATTGACTGTGTTTCAGCATTATGTGCAATTCCATTTACCGAGTGATGAACAAATGTACCCCAGGTGAGATTATCAACGCCTTCTTTATGATCCATTGCTTTTTCAATCGCCATTAATGCAGCATGTTCTACCACCCATTCAAAATTTTCGTCGCCAACGGAAGCTTTGTCAGCATCAGGAGCAGGATTACAAAAATCAATAGCATAAGGAATTCCATCTTTTACTGCCCATTCAACGGTATTAAAATCATATCCCAATGCATGGTTTAATGCAAGCGTATATTTACGAACAGTTTCCAATAATTCATCAGAAGCTTTTGGTCCGCTCCATGTATATCTTAGATGTGGCGCATTGCGTGGTTCATAATACATGATGTGCACGTATTTACCACCGAGGCAATAACAACGGAAATAATAATCAAAAGTAACTTCACTCTGCAGTATCATTACATCAGTTCCGCTTTCCGCATATTTCGAAAAAAATTCATCCATATTTTCAAGTTTTGAAACGCCTCTCCATCCACCGCCGTCATGTGGTTTCATATAAGCCGGAAACCCGATATAATTAAATATCGCTTCCCAATTTAATGGATAGGTGAGGTTGCGGAAAGAATTTGATTTAGTATTAGGTGGCAGATCATGTGAGGGGAGGAGCACGGTATTCGGAACAGGTATTCCCAATTTCACAGCCAGTGCATTATTAAAAAATTTTTCATCTGCACTCCACCAAAATGGATTGTTCATCACCGCTGTTCCGCTAATTGCAATATTTTTTAAATAGCTGCGGTAAAATGGAGCATCATGCGATATACGGTCGAGAATAACTGCAAAGTCACCCGGTTCACCCTGCATAACTTTATCTATTAAAACAGGTTCAGCAATAATGCCGTCAATTTTTTTACTGTTTATCCTTTCAATAAATGCGGTTGGAAACGACTCTTCCATTCCGTGAATAATTCCAATTTTTTTGGTCATCATATTTTATTTGTCAGTTTAATTAGAGTAAATGGCATCGTAATTCAGCATTGACAAAAATTTAGGCAACTGATGGCGCCAACATGGCCAGTCGTGTTTTTCGCCAGGAGCAACTTCAAGAATATGGTTGATCTTTTTGTTGCCGAGCAAATGTGCCATCTGATAATTTGCGTCGAGGCACATATCAAATTCTGCCGAGCCTAAAAATATCTGCATTTTCCAAAGATGCGCATCATTGAGCCCGGGAAGATATTCGGGCGGATTATTGAAATAGCTGTTATCATCATAATATCCATCAAGCAAACTCTTAATGTCAAATTTTGCATGCAGCGAAAACATGGCAGCAACAATATCCGGGTGCCGGAACGCAAAATTACAGGCGTGAAAACCGCCGAAACTCGCTCCGGCTGTTCCAATACGCCAATGATTCGTTTCTTCCTTTATTGCCGGATATATCTCATCGATGATCATCTTTTCATACATCATATGATTCTTCACCCTGTCGGCAGGTGCGGCATCTTTATTATACCAGCTATGTTTGTCGATACTGTCGGGACAATACACTTTAATCAAACCACTTTCAATAAACCATCCAATGGCATCAATCAGCTTAAAGTCGCGGTTTTCATTATGCATACCCATGGAGGTTGGAAATAAAATGATTGGGAACCCCTTTGTGCCAAAGGTGAGCATCTCCATTTTTATCCCCAAAGTGGGTGAATCCCAGCTATGTTTTTGTTCATTCAGATCCAAAGTACCTATTTATAAGTTTTAAAAAAAGCAGGTGCAAAGGTAATTGAAAAGGTTTGTAGGCACGGTGATGCGGAATTATTTTTTAAATGGAATGTTGAACCGGCTGCGGGAACCAGCCCGACATGAAAAGCTCCTGGTCATACGCTCAAAAGAATGTTTACAGTTCCGGTCTCTTCCTGAAACGATGTAGATTTGCGATAGAAAATGAAGCTCGCATCAGAAAAAGTATATGTTGAATCCAGGTCGCTGCGATCATCGTTTTTGAACAGGGATGTGGCACTCACCATAATTTTTCCTCCCGCTTATCATCAAAAACCTTATCCTGTGCTTTGGCTCAACGATGGACAGGATATCCCTTCCATGCATCTCGAGGAAATATTAAATGAACTCTATGCCAAGGATATCATCAAACATGTTTTGGTGGTGGGCATTCATGCAAATTACGACCGACTCCAGGAATACGGATCCATTTCCGCAGCGGATTTTAAAAATCGCGGCTCCAAAGCAAATTTATATTCTGAATTTCTTATCAATGAATTAATGCCATTTGTGAGAGATCATTATAGTATTTCAAGAGATAGAAACAAAAATGTGATTGCAGGTTGGAGCATGGGCGGATTAAGTGCTATCGATATCGCCTGGAATTCTTCTGAATATTTTGGGAAAGTGGGTGTGTTTTCCGGAAGTTTATGGTGGCGGTTGAAAGCATATAACCGCGGATACAAAGACGACAGGCATCGCATCATTCATCAAATGATTCGCAATACTGAAAAAAGGGAAGGTTTAAAATTCTGGTTCGAATGCGGCACAAACGATGAAATTGCCGATAGAAATAAAAACGGATTAATTGATTCAATTGACGACACCATCGACTTTATACAGGAATTAAAGGACAAGGGTTATGATGATAAGGAAGATATTCAATTTATTTTGGTAAAAGGCGGCGAACATAATCAGCAAACCTGGAGCGAGATCATGCCTTATTTCCTGACATGGGCGTTTGGAGCCAAATGATCGGAGAGGCTAATTGCTGCTACCATCACCTAAATAATTATCGGCAGGAAATAATAAATAAAAGAAATGCTTCGCTCATGGCAAAAAATATTGACCAAACGTCTTCATGTAAATGGGATGACTTTATTTCCCTTTATATTAATTCAGCGTAAAGAACTATTTCACGATCCCGTTTTTATTAATCACGAACGCATTCATTTACGACAGCAGTTGGAATTGCTTGTTGTTTTGTTTTACTTCATATACGGAATGAATTATCTCATCAATTATCTTAAATGCAGAGATCATGATTCCGCATATAGAAATATATGTTTTGAGCGTGAATCATATACCATGGAAAAAGAGATGGGATATTTAAAGCGCAGAAAATTTTTTGCCTGGATAAATTACCTCACAACTCCAAAACAAAATAAGCATATTTAAATAACAGGAAGGTTAACTTATGGAAGATCACAATAGGCAGCCATATAAAACATACTTTCCATTTTTATTACCTCGGGTTTTTGGTTTTTTTTATTTGTTATCCGGAGGATCGCGATGATTGCAGATGCTTTTGAGACCTGATTTTTAGATGCGTGATCCAGTATCTGTATTTTATATGGCTGGAGCGTTTGTTCCCAATTTTTGGGCATTGATCTTTTTATATTTGCCAGTGCATTAATGCAGCCCTGTGCAAATTCTTTTATGGTGAGTTCTTCGGCGTTTGTGCTCATGCTGCTCTGATTTTTATAAAGATATTGAGATAATGCCGACTGGCCTAACTTTTAATATTCTTTTACTTACAGAATGCGTTGAATTGCAGGTTTAATCCTTTGAGTCAATTATTTTTCTTTCCAATATTGCCAGCCGCTTTTGCGATTCCACTTTTAATTTTTTAAGAATAACCGCCTCCTCCTTATAGAGATCTATTGATTTAATAGTTATATGTTCAGCGGCTTTAGCTAACTTTTTTTCCAGCTCGATAATTTCTATCAATATGAAATAATTATCCGTGGCCTCTGCCAGGACCTTTGCTTTTTTGATCAATTTAACACAGTAGCTATACAATTGTTTATCGAGGAGGAACTGGATATCAATGATCATATCCCTGAGTGCTCTTTCCCTGTTGCGGTTCTGATTATATAGCCGCATACTTTGAAGCACTAGTTTTTGCAGATGCACCTTCACAACATCAAAATGTTTAACAAAAGAGTGATCACCAAAAAATGCTTTTATCTCCCTGTCGTTTTTCATGCCCCTGACCGTTATCGCATCAAACAGTTTCAACAGGTTGCTTTCGGCTTTATTGGCTTTTGCAAAAATCCTGAAGTACCGTTTCTCGGTTTTCGTCAGCGAATCTACAAGCGCATAAAGTCCTTCGGAATAGTTCATTGAAACTTAGGCTTCAAACTATAAAAGTAATGTATAACTGTATTAAATACATTACAATCAACTTTAGAAACTTAATAACTTCAAAGTCCTTTATTTGGCTGCAGAAAATCGAAGTACGACTTTTGTCGTATAGTATCATTATAAATCACCAATTGTATAACATGTACTTAAAACCCTGCTTTTATTTCATTCTGACCTTTGTTTTAATAATGAACAATTTGCGCTTAGATGCACAGTTCAATATGTCGCAATACAGCCTGGATAAAGGAAAGGCAACAGGTGAAGGTGGTTATGCAATAAAGAGTGTCGATATTGATCATGATGGTAAGGTGGATATTGTTGCTGATTTTTCCGGAAGTGCCAATGTCCAAGTTTTCCTCAACACTTCAACAGGAGAAGGTGCAAAACGGATAACATTTTCCACACCTTTTTTAATTGAGATCGAAGGAAACAAACCGTTCAAATTTGATTTATCAGATCTTAATCGCGACCAACGCCCGGAAGTTATCCTGGTTGATGATGTGGCCGGTGAGCTAATTGTTTTTAAGAATATCTCATCTCCCGGTTCCGTAAAATTTGCTTCCCCCCAAACCTTTGCCTTTCCTGATGGTATCATTTCAGTTACTTCATGCGATTTGAATATGGACAGTTTTAATGAATTGATTGCTAATTGCGGTGAATCCCTGGGGGTTTTGAAAAATACTTCGGCTAAAGAAAGTGAGATCACATTTGACCGTTATGCAAAATTTCCAATGAACGGTCATGTAAAGGATATCAGGTGTGCAGATATTGATGGTGATGGTTATGCAGATATTGCCGCAGGAACTTCTACAGGTATTTCTGTTTTGAGGAGCACTTTCACAACGGGTTCAAAAACTATTTCATTCAATTCGCCCGAAGGATTTAGTACCGGTCATTCGGTTAATACACTTGATATTGGCGACATGGATGGCGATTTCAAACCCGACATTGTTACTGCAAACTGGCCGGAGAATAATTTTTCGGTAATTAAAAATATCTCCGAGCCCGGAAAAATAAATTTCAGCGATGCCATAAATGTTTCATCGGCAGCTTCAACAGGGATTGCCCTTGCAGATTTTGACCAGGATGGCAAGCTTGATGTTGCCACAATGAGCGATGGAAAAAAAATAAATGTCACCGAATTATATCGCAATATTTCGGAAGATAATGATCAATTTACATTTGCGGTTGCACAGAATTATATTCCCGCAGGAAGTAAAATTATAATTGATGATTTTGATAACAATGGGAATTATGATCTTGCCGGAGTAAACGATCCCGGAAATACTATTTCATTCTTGTTTAATGGAGAAACCGCGGCAACAAATATTTTAAAAACATTTGATGTGTTTTGTGGCGAAGAAGGTGAAGTTTTGCTGAATTGGGAATGCGCTATCGGCAATAACAATTCGAAATTTATTGTTGAAAGGACAACAGATGGTCGAAAGTTTATTCAGCTAACAACGATCGACGGAAATGGATCTGGCGATACTTATATGTATTCCGATAAATCAGCTTCTGATGAAATTGCATATTACAGGATAAAGATTACGGGACCAAACGGATCGGTGAATTATAGTGATCTTAAATTATTAAAACCTTGTGATAATGCTTTGTCGGATTTTGTTTGTGTTTATCCAAACCCGGTTGATAAAATCATGAATTTCCATTTCAGCTTAAAATCAAATATGGAAATGCATTATGAGGTTTTAGACAACAGGATGGAAAAACAAATTGAAAAAACAGAATTGGTAACTCCCGGAACCAGAACCTATACCCTCGATATATCCCAGTTCTCCCAAGGGACTTATTTTTTGGTTGTAAACTTCGGAAACCTCCCTTCCAAGGTTTGTCGTTTTGAAAAAAAATAAAGACCTCCTCCACACTTCTTACTTCATACTTCATACTTCTTGCTAACTTGCGCAAAAATTAAACAATGGAAATTCTTGGCGTGGGCTCACGAGTAAAGCATCCCGACCACGGGGCAGGAGTGGTGGTGCATGTACATAAACGTGCATACGATATTTGTTTTATTGAAAAGGGAATTAAAGGTGTTTTAAAAGACACCAGTATGGAAGTGATAGAGGCCTTGGAGGGTGAATATTCTGTAAGTTTTACAGAGGCGGAAGATGCGTTGATAAAGATATTAAGAGAATGGAGCGATGTTACTGAAATAATTCACCTCGGAGATAAATGGGATGGAGGGAAATTAATATTGCAGCCTACGGATAAAAACCTGCAGGGAAAGGAAGTACCCATTGAAGTTTTTTTTCATAAAATAGTAATGCTGCGTGACCGTCTTCGGGTGATGGAACAAAAGATCAATGCACACCCCAAGTTATCGGATGCTGAGAAAGTTGAAATGCAACAATATATCACCCGCATTTATGGCAGTCTCACCACCTTTAATGTTTTATTCAAATTGAAAGCTGATTATTTCACTGGGGATAGTTCTTCCAAGGATTGAATTTATATGCCCTCCTGAAATTTGTTACAGAATGAGGATATTAATGACATCAAAAATGTGCCGTCCGAATTTAATTTGATCGGTGATTGATTTGCAGCGAAGTCACACTACTACGTTGAATACTCAGCAATGAGCGAATTGTAGTTCGCTTTTCAGGTTCCGGGTGACGTGTTAAATATTTCAATGTGACTAACTTTTATCATTTCCTCCACTCTACATGCCTTACCTTTATATGTGTAACAACATCTAAACCTTCTCGATAAATGGTAAGAAAAATTGGTTTTATTTCCTTTTCAGGTCTCATGCTGCTCACAGGGATTTTTTCGTGCACCAAAGATGATATGACTGATGATGACCTAACGGAGGAGAATAGTTTCAGGGGAGAGATCATTTCGTCAACATTGCTTGCGCATTATACCACTGCAGAAACTTCGGCTTTATTAAGTGCTATTGATCCCGGGTTGCTTGCATATCCTATTGATTATGAAATTGAAATATACAAGGTCATCTATAAAACAATTACAGCTGATGATATTGAAACCCAGGCTTCAGGTGCGGTTATTATTCCAGTGGCCAGTACGGATTCATTCCCACTTATCAGTTATCAGCATGGCACAGTGCTTCTGAAAGAATCAGTTCCTTCACGACAAAATGATGATATTTATTTAGGGATAATTTATGCATGTGGCGGTTATGTTATGGCGATGCCTGATTATTTAGGATTGGGTGATTCTCCCGGAATGCATCCTTATTGCCAGTCAAAAACAGAAGCATCAGCAACAATTGATCTTTTATTAGCTGCCAAAACATTGTGCTCCGATAAAACAGTTGGGTTAAACGGCCAGTTATTTTTATTTGGTTATTCGCAGGGCGGCCATGCTACAATGTCAGCAGTGAAAGAGATCCAGTTAAATTATAAAGATGAATTTGAAATTACATCTGCCGCACCAATGAGCGGTCCATATGATCTAAGCGGCGCTCAAAAGGAAATGCTGCTTACAGATGACCCTTATAATGCGCCCTATTATTTGCCTTATTTATTATTTGCCTACAATGAAATTTATGATCTCTGGGATTCTCCCTCCGATTATTTTGTTTCGCCCTATGATGAAACATTGCCTCCGTTGTTTGACGGAACACATGAAAGTGAAGAAATAAACGATGCTATGCCCGACGTTCCAAAAACAATATTGCAACCTGATATTCTCGATCTGCTCGTAAATAATACACCATGTCCACTCGTAAAAGCATTGCAGGGAAACGACCTCATCGACTGGAAACCAAATACACCCATGACGATGTATTATTGCTCGGGAGATGATCTTGTTACTTCGATGAATACTACAAATGCATTTGATAGTTTTATTTTAAACGGATCGGTAACTGTTACCACAATGGATGCAAATCCTTTCGCCGGCCATTTAGATTGCACCGAACCATGTGTTGTTCTCACAAGAGCAGGGTTTGATGCGTTGAAGAATTAATTGGAGATAGGCTGTATCATTCGTAATTCGTCACTCGTGTTTCATCACTCATCACTATTTTTCTTTATTCCCATTCTCGCTGAATTTAATGATCTAAAAAGTTACGACTTACGAAACACGACTTACTAGTGACGAGTAAAGCCCCATTCCTCACTACTTATTTCTCTTTCCTTATTTCGAATTCAGGCTCCAGTTATATTCATAATAATCCTGGGTATATGAAGATGGAATTTTTGTATCGCGGTATTTATTTATAAAATCGATCACCGTTCCGGAGTCTTTGGTAAAATCTTCTTTATACCATTCAAAGATATGTGAGATCTTCACTGTTTTTGCTGAATCATCTACTTTGATAAAAGAAGTATTATTCATCGCTTTTTTGGTTTGTGTATTCAGTTGGTCCTGTACTTTTTTGGGCATGAATGCTTCAGACGAAATTTTAGGACATCCCTTAGCAGCACAAACTAATGAGAAATGCACGCGGGCATCGGGTCTTAATTTATTATTTTCAATATCATTCAGGGTCATATACGAACCCGCAACTTTATATTTTTTCGTATCAAAAAATCCTTTTACATCCAGCGGACTGCTTATGGGCATATTATCGACAACAGATTTAATTACCAGGATATTATATGCATTTAAATAGAATGCCGTTGATGTATTTTTATCGGAAGCAGATAGATCAGCGCTTGCAATATTTTCCACCAATTGATTCAGTGTAGTTGTTTCCGAATTGATTGCGGTATAATCAACCTTCCCATCCGAAATATATTTTCCCAGAAAAGTATTCGCATAATTAAAAAAATCGTCGAGACTAGGCGCTACCGGAACAGCGATCTCATTTTCATTGGTATCAGGAGTGGAGAAATTGTTTCCTGCGATCAAAAATGTGCTGAGGGATGTGATAAGAATAAAAGAAAGTTTTTTCATGTTTGCTCAGTTAGTATTTAGTTCCGGTACTTCATTGCTCTAATATCCGGTTATTTTTGTGCTGACAATAATTTTGCCATGGATAAATTTAAGGAAAGAATTGAAAAATCTATAACGCATACCGTAAAAGCGATTTTTCCAAATACCACCAATCACTATGATACTTTATTCGGTGGAACAGCACTTATGTGGATGGATGAAGTTGCCTTTATTACTGCCACCCGGTTCAGCCGCCAGAAAATGGTTACCGTTTCCAGCGACAGGGTAGATTTTAATAAGCCCGTTCCTGCGGGAACCCTGGCCGAACTCATAGGAAAAGTGAGTCATATAGGCAATACCAGTGTGATCATAAAAGTAGAAGTATTTATCGAACAGATGTATAGCGATCACAGGGAAAAGGCGATGGAGGGCACATTTACCATGGTGGCCATTGATGATGATAAGAAACCGATGAAGATCGAGTTCTTATGATCGGGTTCCTGACTTTCCAATCCCTGATTAATTGATCAACTTCCTCAAATAAAAAAAACCCCTCTGGATTTCCAGAAGGGTTATTATAGAATGATCTCCAATTAATTATTAATAGATAATTGCTTGGTATACGTTGCATTATCATTGGTAACTACATGTAAAATGTAATTTCCTGAAGCAACATTGTCAAGTTTGATCTGCATTCCGCTCATGTTGAGTGAACCGCTATATACGATCTGACCTTCAAGATTCGAAACCTGAACGGTTGCGTTCTTGGCATCAAGATTATTAACTACGATACTCATGGTGTTGCCATAGCTATATGCAGTTACCTGACCAGCTCCGATGGTTTCAATTGATGTTACGCCACCGGTTGTTTGACCTGTTTCGATGCCTGCATCAGCAACTGCTTCGTATGCCCAATCTTTTACGGTGAAAGATGCATTATCGCTGCCAACATCCATGCGGATCCAGCCAAAATGGTAGTCGCCGTCAATATCGAATTTTACACCTAAAAACTTATCATCTACGCCACCAATCCAGTTTCCGCTATAAAACAACTGAGCAGGAACACCGTCGATGATATTGTTGCGGCTATAGGCTAAGGATAAAAGCCCGTAACCCCTTG
Source organism: Chitinophagales bacterium (assembly GCA_044448625.1). Taxonomy (GTDB): domain Bacteria; phylum Bacteroidota; class Bacteroidia; order Chitinophagales; family BACL12; genus UBA7236. The sequence continues at coordinate 19,060 of JBIOHA010000014.1, forward strand.
GGTCAGCACTATAAGAAAGGAACGATTGAGCATCGTCAACTACAGAACCTGAGTCCAGAGCATAAGGATAACCATAGTTAGCAGCACCAACAGAACCGGCAACATAGTTTCCACTACCAGGGATTGCAAATACGTCATTTACAAATGATGTTCCGAAAAGGCCACCAGTGGTGGAGCCCGATACAACATACTGGAATGGATAGAGTGTAACATCCACAGTTCCATCGTCATCAAGGTCAATTTCGTATAATTCGTTTACAGTACTTTCAAAATCAGGATCTTCATCATGATAAACGATTAATGCATTAGCATCGCCAGCCGTAGCAAGAAAGGCACCAGCCATAACGCTGTAACCCGCCAACTTTTTAGCTGAATTGTAATTTGTAGAGTCTTTTTTCATACCTATAAGTTTTTAGAAATTTTTCGCTAATATAAATAATTATTTTAAATTCCATTATCCGGTAGAAAAAATAGTTATTGACAATTTCCTGACAACTGTTTGAGGAGGGTCATTGGCTCACAGTTACGAAGGTTTGAAGCGGTATCATGTGCTACCTTCTGACACACGTATTTTCTGAAGATGATTATTTCCCATTCCGAATTCCGTCAGGAGGTAGCTTCACAAATGTTCGGAAGATTATATTTTAATATGAAAATCAGGTCTCAAATATGTTCGTTTTGGGTTCAACTTTATGATCCTCTACCCTGACCCTAAAGGGGACATTCTAATGATAATAA
>JBIOHA010000015.1:0-19762 GCA_044448625.1 Chitinophagales bacterium
GTATAGGCAACTTCATTTATATTTATATTTATTGAGTTGCCATTTTGAGCATTTAATAAAAGATTAAAAAGTAAAAAATAAAATAAACAATAAAATTTCATGGAAAATTAATTATAATTCCAAAAATATTTAGGAAGATAAATATAGGTAAATTGTCTTTGAAAACAAGTGGTAATTCAAGAGCCTAATTATTCTGTGATATTTTATCGGTTAGCAATTCAACTCAAATGGGAGTAATTTTGCAATTCATGACCTTTGCTGCAAAACAACCAATAAGGAAATTAAATTTTGAAGATTTAAGCCGCATTCTGAGTGTCTTTGGTGAAAAAAGATTCCGGGCAAAACAGGTCTATGAATGGCTCTGGCAAAAGAGTGTATCTAGCTTTGACGAAATGAGCAATCTCTCAAAAGAGCTGAGAGAAAAACTGGACCAGCAGTTTGAGATCCTGCCGCTGGAGATCGATCTTGAACAAAAAAGTAACGACGGTACTATCAAATGCAGGTTTAAATTATATGACGGCAATATGGTGGAGGGTGTTTTGATCCCGACTTCTACCCGGATGACCGCATGCATATCGAGCCAGGTGGGGTGCAATCTCGGTTGCACGTTTTGTGCTACGGGATTCATGAAAACAAAAAGGAACCTTGAGCCATTTGAAATTTACGACCAGGTGGTGCTGCTCAATAAAGCTGCATTAAAATTTCACAATCTTCCACTCAGCAATATTGTTTTTATGGGAATGGGGGAACCGCTGCTCAATTATAAAAATGTGCTTGCCGGAATTGATAAGATAACTTCGGAAGAAGGATTAAATATTTCGGCGAAAAGAATAACGGTTTCCACTGCGGGCCTTGCAAAAATGATCAGGAAATTGGGAGATGATGATGTTAAATTTAACCTTGCGCTTTCGCTCCATGCGGCTGATGATATAAAGAGAAGTAAGCTTATGCCCGTAAACGATGCGAATAATCTCAGCGATCTTGTTGCTGCTCTTAATTATTTCTACGATAAAACCGGTAACAAGATCACCTTTGAATATATATTATTCGACGGCATTAATGAAAGTATGGATGATGCAAAAAACCTTGTGGCACTCTGTGCGAAAGTTCCTGCGAAAGTAAATATCATTGAATATAATTCGATCCGCGAAGCTGACTTTCATAAATCAAAAGAACAGCAGCGTGAACAATTTATAGCTTATCTTGAATCACATAAGGTGATAGCCAAATTGCGCCGGAGCAGGGGTAAGGATATCGATGCTGCATGCGGACAACTCGCCAATAAATAATACTCCGATTATTCGCTTTTAATGATGTTACATTAACGTCATAAATGAAACATTTTTGAACCGCTAAAATTTTGTTTTTCCGGCAGAGTGAATTAACTTTAGTGTATTACCCTGTGAACCCACAAATAAACCCACACAGCGTATGAAACCCATTTTAAATTGCGCACTCTTTGTAGTTCTTTTGTTCGCTTTTTCATGCAAGCAAACTTATGATTGCACTTGCAATGAAACAATCAACAATGTTGAAACTGAAAGTTATTCTTATACCGGTGAAGGTAATTCGCCGATAGAAGTATGCAATGGCCAGGATGATCATTTCACAACCGGTCTCGATACTGTTGTTGTTGACTGCGAACCAAAATAGCTTTGTATTTTTACACAGTGAAAAATACAATTGCATTAATCATAATTTTGCTGGCACTGGTATGTTCCTCCTGTGACAAAGAATTCAGATGCGACTGCAACCAGGATGTTGGCGGGCTAGATACTTCCTACACTTTAGTGGGTGAAGGAAGAAGCGCCAAGAAGGTATGCGATGCATTTGATTCAGAATCTATTGAATTCGGCATCACAACAACCATTGATTGCGAACCGTTTTAAATCTTCTAATGGCAATCAATATAAAAACACTCCTCTTTCATGCAATAAGAATATTTGTCGGGGTTGTATTTATTTTGTCGGCTATTTTTAAATTGCTGGATATAGATGTTTTTGAATTATACATCTTCAGCTTACAGGTTTTCACTTTTAATATTTCTTCGGTTTTTGCCAGGTTAATAATTGGAATAGAATTGATCATCGGTGTTTTATTGATCACAAATATTCATTTCAAAAAAATATGGCTGGCGACTGTTTTATTGCTGACCGTATTTTCGATTTTTCTTGTCGTTCAAATAATAAAAGGGTATAATGAAAATTGCCATTGTTTTGGGGAGATGTTGCAGTTATCGCCGGCTGAATCACTTATTAAAAATATCCTGCTGATCGGTTTATTGCTGATTATCAAAACCAAACAAGAATACACATTCAAACTCGCTTCCTACGTTTTTTTATTTGTAACAACATTTTCACTGGTTCTTCCCTTTGTTTTATCACCGCCCGATTTCCTGATTGATTATTCGCAGGAAGGATGGGACCTGAATAAAGTTTCGACATTGATAGCAGAAAACCCAACTTTAGATCCATTGCAACCCGGATCAGGAAAAAAAATGATCTGCATGTTTTCGGTTACCTGCCAGTTTTGTGAAAAGGCAGCAAAAAAAGTTTCCGTAATGTCAAATAAATACGACCTGGAAAATAATGTCATTTATATTTTTACTGGAGATGAAAATAATCTTGGAAATTTTTGGGAGGAAAGTGATTCGCAGAAATTTAATTATTTATTCCTTCCGCATAAAAATTTCTTCCGCATAGCAGGGCCAACTGTGCCGAGTATTTATTTATCAGATAATGGAAAAATAACCAGGCAATTCAATTACCGTAGCCTCGACGAAAAAGAAATTAAAACATTTTTTGAAGATCGATAAGATGTAGACTTAAGTTGTCTCCTCACTTCATACTTCTTACTTCCCACTTCTTACTTCCCACTTCATACTTCTTACTTCCCACTTCTTACTTCATTCCTACCCCTCATTCCACTCCCATACTCTCAGCTATAACTTCCTTCACTTCAGGAACCATTCTTTTGAGCAATCCCTCAATTCCTGATTTTAGGGTAACGGTAGAAGAGGGACAACCGCTGCATGAGCCTTGCATCATTAAAGTAACAATACCATTGTCAAACGACTTGAACTGAATAGCACCACCGTCCATTTCAACAGCAGGTTTTACATATTGATCGAGCATTTGTTTGATCTTATCAATAATGGCATCGCCATCCATTTCACCGCTGATATTATCCGTTTCAGGAATATCCCCAACAATTACTTTCCCCTCACTCACCCAGCTTTTAATGAATTCACTGATACCTGACTTCACTTCAAACCAGTCAATTTCACCATCTTTTCTAACGGTAACAAAATTATTCATTATAAAAACGCCTTTGATAAAAGAGAATTCGTTGAAAAGGGCTTCGGCCAAAGGTGCATAGGCTACATCGTCGCCACGGTCAAAGTCAACACTCGAACCGCTTAACAACATTTTATTCATTACAAACTTAAGGCTGTCGGGGTTGGGCGTTCCTTCTGTATATATGCTGACAATAAAATTGCTCATTGTAATTGTTTTGTGCAAAGGTATAAACTAAAGGGTTGGGGATTTAGTTTCGCAAAGAAATAAGGTTTAGGCGAAGACCTCGCTGGTTAACCAATTGGCCCCCGCCAATTGAAACCTGTGAGGTCTTAAGCATTAGCAATTTGTCAAATCTTCATCTGCCAACAAACCCCTAAAACATATATCAATAAAATAATGATGATTAAAACCTATCAGGTTAATTCCAAATACAGCTTCGCAATATTTGGGATTATTAACCAGATAGGTTTTTCCTTTCAATTAAAACTTAAACCCAAGCTTCGCAAAAGCAAACATACCGTTGAATCCCATCTGCACTGCATCCCATGCACCGCCAGTTTCTGTTTCATAAGGATCTTGCGGATCGGGATAAGTATTGAGCAGGTTCGCAGCACCGATGGTGAGGTGCAGGTTGGATGTAATATCATAACCTACGCTCGCATCCAATGTTGTTTTTGCTGTATAGATATATTCGTTGCCGGAATAATTTATAAGCGTTATTTCACCAAAATTATTCACCCTGAGGTTGGCATTGAATTTATTTGTAGCATATTCAACATTGAAATGCATTTTTGAAGGAGGCGCACTTGCGATAAGTAATAATTGTTCACGCATGCTGAAATAATTTTCTTCCTTACCGGCAAGCAATTCATTTGTATGCACTTCTGAAACCTCCATATTATTAAAATTACCCGCATAGGTAAATGCAAGTGTGTTTTTATTTTGCAAATAGAATTTATAACTGATGATGGCATCAAAACCCGTTGTTTTTGTGTCAACGGCATTGGTAAAGAATTTCGCAAAACCAACATTTAATTCTTCGAGTGTTGATCCTATCACATCATCATCAGTACCAAAACCATCAGTGAGCACTATCCTGTCGGTAATGGTAACATAATATGCATCAAGGGTTATGGATAATGATTTAACCGGCTTTGCTGCAATACCAAATCCTGCATTCAGCGAATTTTCTTCTGTTAAAGCAGGGATCCCAAGTTCGCGGGCGATCACGCTGTGATTATCTGCAATTACTTCATCAAAAATAACTCCGTTCTCTACGTTGGTATAGGTTGATGAAAAATAAACCTGGGGAAGTGAAGGCGCTCTGAATCCCGTTCCAACTGAACCACGAACAGCATATTTTTCATTGATGTCGTAACGTGCTGCGAATTTTCCTGTGAGGGTATTTCCAAAATCAGAATAATCTTCAAATCTCAAAGCAACATCCACTGCAAGATTTTCTATCAATTCAATTTCAGCATCAATATAAACTCCAATATTTGTTCTGAATTCATTCGTTTCATCTTTTGGTTGAAATCCAGGAAATCCCTGTGCACCACTTGGCCTTGCAATGGTATCGCCGTCGCTGATAAATATACCGCCGTAATTTTGCCACGACGCTTCTTCACCGGCAAATATCTGGTAATTATCGATCCTGTATTCAGCGCCGTAAGCAACATTCAATCCTTCAAGAACTCCTGTAAAATATTTTGAGAAATCGAGGCTGGTAATATTTTGTGATAACGAAAATCCGCCGTCATCGAATTCTGTTGGCGATGCAGTTCCCAATGATGCATTTAATGTATGGCGACCATAATAATGCATTTTATTCATGCCATATGAATTATTAAAATCCACATCCCAGCCATTTAATTCTCCGCGAATTCCTGTCGACAACGACCTGTCGTTTACAACCGATGCAATTATCGGGTCAAAACCTTTTGGATAGATCGCTTCAATATTTCTTTCACTGTCGCGTGAACGTGTATATGCATACGCTTCCACATCGCGGTTATTAAATCCGCCGAAGGCATAAAAATGCGTTGATTGCCCAATTGGCAATCGCATGTTGAACCATGACGAAAAATCTTTCACCTGTGAATCACCATATTGATTTCTTACGTCGATATTGTCTGGAAAGTCGCCTGTGAATTCCGCCCTGTTGGTATGACCGCGAAAATGATAATCAGATGTTACATTAATAAATCCTGTTTCTCCGATATTAAAACCATAATTTCCATTTAGCTGCAGGTTTTCTCCATCGTACGAACCCTGGTCAAAATTATCCTGTGCTTTATATGCACCGGTATTTACATTTCCGGTAAATTCATCAACATTATCTTTTAAAACAATATTTATTACACCGGCAATCGCATCAGAACCATATTGTGCAGAAGCACCATCTCTTAATATTTCAATGCGTTCAATTGCCGCTGCAGGAATAGTATTGAGATCGGTTCCTGTATTTCCTCTTCCCCTTGTTCCAAAAATATTAATGAGCGACGACTGGTGATATCTTTTTCCGTTGACCAGTACAAGCGTTTGATCCGGCCCTAATCCTCTTAAAGTTGCAGGATCAATATGGTCGGCACCATCGGCACCACTCTGGCGGGTTGAATTAAACGACGGGGCAGTATATTGTAGCAACTGGTTGACATCAAGCTGCCCGTTTGCGGCAGTAACTGCATCAACGTCGATCAAATCAATTGGCGACATACTTTCGGTTGAGGAACGGCCAAGGCTCCTCGTGCCTACAACCTCAACACCGCTTAAACTATAGCTGTCCTCCTCAAGTAATATCCTCAAACTCGCTTTCGCATTTACTTCTATCTCCTGGGTAGCATATCCGGTATAAGAAAAAACCAGGACAGCCGGAGAACTTTTCGTTGTAAAGGTGAAATTGCCATCAATATCGGCGGAAGTGCCATTATTGGTGCCCTTTTCCACTACTGTTGCACCCGGAAGCGCTCCTCCGGTAAGAGCGGAAATATTTCCTGTTATTTCGGTTTGGCTGTTGAGAATGGTAACTACAAATAATGACAAGATCAGGGTGTAAAGGTTCTTCTTCATAAGCTTGGGTTTTATGGAGCTAATGTAAAGAAAATTAATATGAAGTTGAACTCTTTCACAGTTCAATTCCCTACGCAATTTGAATACCTGCAACAGATTAAGGAGATCGGTCAATTCTCAAAACTTGATGTAAGAAAATATAGCGCATAAAAAAGCCTCTTATAAAAAGAGGCTCAGAAAAATATTATTAATGTAATTCAATTATTGAACAACCACAGTTTTAGTATTCGAATATCCATTTTGCGTTACTTTAACAAAATAGGTTCCTTTTGGCTGGGCCGATAAAGAAATTGTTTTGTCGTAAGCACCTGAAAAATTATTTAATGTTTCAGCATAAACTTCTTTACCATTAATATCGGTAATGGAGATTTTTGTATCGCCCGTGGTATTGAGATTAAATTTAACATTAAACGTTCCTTCACTCGGATTGGAATACACCATAAGGTTTTCAGGATTTAATAATGCATGGGTTTCCTTTGATGCCGGTTCTTTTGGTGACGGCGCTTTCGATTCACTGTCTTTTATTGCAGTAATACAAATAGTAACATTCTTTTTACCATCGTTGGAATTGTAGCTGTATGAACTGCCGGGAGGGCAGGGCATGATCTTATCAATAATTATATTTGGCGCATATCCATCCTCCTTATCATCCGACTTAAAATAAAACATCTGATTTTTTACCTCCTTTAAAGTTGCTTCTGTTTTTTCTTTTTTACCATCGCGTTCAAAACTGATACTTATTTTATCACCAGGTTTTGTTGTTTCCATAAATTCCATGATGTCATCATAAGTTTCCATTTTATTTCCATTTATTTCTGTTATGATATCACCTTCTTTTAAACCGGCATCAAATGCTGCCGACTGATCATCCACACCGGTAACCATCACTTTGTTTTCTTCATCTTGTAAATACACACCGAGATAACCTCGTGAAGGGCTTTGTATATGAATCAGGTCCTCCATATCCTTTCCATCAAATTCAATATTAAATGAATCAGGGAATTCAAAATTAAAATCGCGGGTCATTTCATTTTCGCCCAGGGTTGCATTTACTGTTTGAGTATTTCCGTTTCTGATATAGGTAACTTTTACCACTGCACCGGCTTCGTACATTCCTATCACCTCACTTAAATTATCGGGAGATTCTATGGTGCGATCATCAATTTTTGTAATAATATCACCCTCTGCTAATCCTGCTTCAACAGCTCCGCTGTTTTCAACGAGAGAAGTAATTTTTGCTCCTTCAGGCGCTTTGTCGGTATAAACGCCGAGCAATGCTTTATTAAATGAAAAATTCAATCCTTCCAACTCAGGCATTGGCGGCATAGGCGGGAGCGATGGCAATTCTATATCCTGTAATCCCTCCATCATTTCCTGAAAGGCCTGTTCATTCCAATTGAAATTATATCCAAAACCACTATTGATATCAATGTTGAGTTGTTTTAACTCATTGTCGAGACCCAATTCTTCCAAAAATCCATTGATGTCGAAATCACTTAAATTTTCTATGGATGTATCAATGTTCACAGATTTGCCATCAACATTTGCATCGATCTTTAACCTGATCTGATCATCATCGGGATTTTGTCCAAAAACAATACTTTGCAGAGAACTTGTGGCAACAAGCAGGAGAATGAATATGAACCGTTTCATAATTTTTGGAATTATACGTTTTTAATTCAGTGTTCAGGGTCTTTATGACCTTGGGATGACAAATTTAGCAAGGGTTTCAAAGCAAAGTAGTTAAATGTCAATTAAAAGATGTTAATGTTGCGTTAAACAACTTTATCACTGATTTTAACACTTGTAAATTTGTAAAGGATGTTCAGGAACCGCATTTGGTTAATCGTAATTTTAATGAGCTCGGCATTGCTGGGAATTATTCTGGTACAGGTATACTGGATCCAGAATACTATAGCCCAGAAAGAACAGGTGTTCATGTACCATGTGAACGAAGCTTTGAACAAGGTGGCAGATAAGGTGGAAACGAATATCGCAGCTTCCGTACTCAGCAGCCAGATGAGTTTGTTTTTTTCTGATTCAACATATTGGGGCAGTGACGGCGATTCGCTAAATGTTTATAGCGGTTTTATGAGCGACAGTATGATTGCCGGTGCAATTAAATCTGCAAAAATTGGCGACAGCTATTACCAGACTGAAATGGTTCCGCTGCATCCCTACCAGGATGCAATTTCTCCCCTTAATGAAATTGGCGACCGGCCAACCATGATACTTGAACCATTGGAATATCACGGTGAGGTTTCCTCTTCTGATAATGGTTTGATATCAGAAATTTTACGCGACATCGACAGGCAGTTGCAGATCAATTCGCAACGCATAAAAAAGGCAATGGAGCAGATCATGTTTCAGATGGTGCAACGCGGAATTCAACCTGAGCAAACCATAGACACCGTGTTTCTAAAAAACACGCTATTCCATGAATTAAAAAACAACGGGATAAATACTGATTTTAATTTCGGCGTATTGATGGACGAGGAGTTTTTTATAACCAATGCAAAAGAAGAAAAAGAAATAAAAGATTTGGTGAGCACCCCGCATAAGGTGAGTTTATTTCCCGACGATATGTTTTTCAACAATGATGTGTTGTTGGTGAATTTCCCGCATCAAAAAAGTTTTATCCTCAGTTCCATCTGGTCGCTGCTGATCGGGTCGTTGCTGTTCACAACAATTATTGTTGCAGTTTTTTATTATACGATAGCGATATTGTTCCGTCAGAAAAAATTATCGGAGATCAAAAATGATTTCATCAATAACATGACCCATGAATTCAAAACACCGCTTGCAACAATTTCGCTCGCTGTTGATGCTGTAAACAACCCAATGATATTGCGGGATGAGAACAAGGTGAAACATTATACGCATATCATCAAGGAAGAAAACAAACGCATGAACCGCCAGGTTGAAAAAGTTTTACAGATGGCGTTGCTTGACAAAAATCAGATCAGTTTAAGTAATGATGATATCGACATGCATGATATCATTTACCGGGCCGTTGAGAATTTCAGTTTGCAGGTGGAAGAAAAAGGCGGCACCATTTCAACAAATCTTGCTGCAGAAAATTATGAATTAACAGGAGATGAAGTGCATCTCTCCAATGTAATTTCAAATTTAATTGATAATGCGGTCAAATATTCCAGCGAGCATCCTGAAATTAATATCTCTACCGAAAGTAATGACAAGGGAATTTATATTTCAATTGATGATAAGGGGATTGGGATGAGCAGTGAGCATCTCAAAATGATTTTTGAAAAATTTTACAGGGTGCCAACCGGAAACGTGCATAACATAAAGGGCTTCGGTCTTGGGCTCACCTATGTAAAAGCGATAATTGAAGCGCACAACGGATTGATAGAAGTAAAAAGTCAACCGAAAAAAGGCAGCCAGTTCAAAATATTTTTACCAATAAAGCAATAAATAATTAATAACCTGATAATTAAAAAATTATGGAAGAGCTCAAAACAAAAATTCTCCTCGTAGAAGATGATCCAAACTTCGGAGCCGTATTAAAAGATTACTTAACTATGAGCGGCTATGAAGTTAAGCTGGCAACTGATGGCGAAAAAGGCGAAGACCTTTTTTTTAAAGAAGAATTTAATTTATGCGTACTCGACGTCATGATGCCGAAGAAAGACGGATTCTCTTTAGCTGCGCAGATAAAAAGAATTAATCCCGAGATGCCGGTTATTTTCCTTACGGCAAAAACATTGCAGGAGGATGTTCTTGAAGGATTTAAAGTAGGTGCTGATGATTATATTACCAAACCTTTCAACAGCGAAGAATTATTATATCGCATTGCAGCAATATTAAAACGGGGTGGAAAATTGCGCACAAATAATCAGCAAAAAGAGTTTACTATCGGAAAATATCATTTCAACTACAAGACAAGGATATTAAAAAATGATACATCAGATGCCAAGCTCTCACCTAAGGAAGCAGAGTTATTGCGCCTGTTTTGTTTGAAAGTAAATGACATAGTTTACCGGGAGGAAGCACTCAAACAAATTTGGGGAAGGGATGATTATTTTACCGCAAGAAGCATGGATGTTTTTGTAACCAAGCTTCGAAAATATTTAAAAGAAGATCCTACTTTGGAAATTGTGAATATTCACGGAAATGGTTTCAGGCTGAATACAGAAGAGGAAGAAGCGGTGGCGTAAGTAGATAATTGTCGATTTGGTAATTGTCAATTTAGTAATTTGAAACCCAAATTATTCGATTGAAAATTATCAAATTACCATATAAGTTTACAACTTCTTAAACACATCCTCCCAAATATAATCCCAAACATTTATATCGGTGAGCATTCCCTCGGTTCCTCTGTTGCCGGAAATAAATATGTTGCCATACAATTTATATTCCGTCCAGGTATTTGTGAATTCAGGCAGTGGGTCATTGTATTTATCATAAAAAGACCAACGAGAAACAAGATGTGTTGTTTTGTCGATATAAATCAGGTATTTGTTTTCCGGTGTGAAGCCAACATTGTCAAAAGTCAATTCAATTATGGAATTATTACTATCCTCGATCAGGCTATCTCCAAGATATCGCAAATTCACCCCTTCGTCCAATAACTTAAAAGGCATCAGGAGCCAATATGAATCATTCGCCCAAACCATTTTTGCCTTTTGTCCATACTTTTTCAAAGAATCAGGTTGCGTGACTTCTACATTATTCATAAATAGTTTCACATCATCCCCGGTTAATGAAGCAATAATGGTCATGGGCTTTGTAAGGTAATCTATTCTTATCCTATTGTTCACCTTATCCCAAACCAGTTTTCTCCTGTCGAAAAATGTCCACCCGATATAATTGGTTTCATTAAATGCGCATTCCCCACCCATCGCAGCAATCACCTCATGGGCGATCTCGATTGCCTTTATCTCAGCAGAATCATTTACCATTTGCTGACCCTGTGCGGAATTCCATATAATTCCTGTGAGAAAAAAAATTGTAATTAGCTTTTTCGGCGACATTAATTTAATCTTGAATCCACCTTACCCAGGTATGAATTAATTTCATTCATCACTTCTTCCATAGTTTCTTTTTCAAACGGAGATTTAAGGTTTGCAAATTTCACCAGTTCCAAAAAAGATAAACTTCCTCCGGCCTTACATAAATTGATATAATCGTTGAAAGCAGCACTTCTGTTTTGCTGCGATCTCAGCCAAAATTGAAAAGCACATATCTGGGCCAGTGTATAATCAATATAATAAAACGGTGTTTGATAAATATGCGCCTGCATTTGCCAAACGCCACCGCTCTTTAAAAAATCATTATCCTCATAGTTTCTGAATGGCAGGTATTTTTTTTCAATGCTTCGCCATAATTGTTTTCGTTCGGAAGGAGTTAATTCAGGTTGTTCATAAATTCCGTGTTGGAATTCATCCACCGCAACTCCGTATGGTAAAAACAAAACAGAATCTATAAGATGGGCATAGCGATATTTATCCGCTTCGCCATTAAAGAATTTATCCATCCATGGATAAGCAAAATATTCCATGCTCATGGAATGTATTTCTGCAGCATCGCTGGTGGGCCAAAAATATTCCATCGTTTCAAATCCCCTGCTCATGTACACTTGAAACGCATGCCCCACTTCGTGCGTAAGCACATCAATATCGGCACTGGTGCCGTTGAAATTGGAAAAAATAAATGGTGATTTGAATCCCGGAATATACGTGCAATATCCACCGCCTGCTTTTCCCTTCTTTGCTTCGAGATCCATTAATTCTTTTGATGACATGAAACTGAAAAACTCACCTGTTTCATCCGACAGCTCTTCGTACATTTTTTTTCCTGTTTCAATTATTTCCTCTGGCGAACCTTTTGGAGTGGCATTTCCACTTTTAAAAAGCAATGGTTCATCATAGTACATTAATTCAGGTAAATTCAAACGCTGCGCTTGCTTCTTTTTTAATTCTGTGGTGATTGGCACCACCTGGTTCAACACCTGGTTCCTGAATTCTTTTACCATTTCAGTATTATAATCGCTACGCAGCATTCTAAGGTATCCTACCTCAATAAAATTTTTAAACCCCAGTTTTAATGCAATGGCATGTCGCGTTTTTACAAGGTCGTCGAATATCCTGTCGAATTGTTCTTCGTGTTCAACAAAAAAATTCCACCTTGCAATAGATGCCGACTTCCGAATGTTGCGATCCGTAGAGCGAATATAAGGAACAAGCTCAGCGAGTGTTTTTTCACCTCCGTCAAAAGGAATTGCTGCAGATGCGATCAATTCCTGGTATTCGGTCCCTAATTTATTTTCCGTAATGAGTTCTTCAATTATCTCCGGTTTAAATGCACGCAACTGCATTTCGGCTATTCGGAATAATTGTTTTCCGAAATTATTTTCAATTTCATTTCTGTACGGTGAATTTAAAACCGCCCTGTACACTTCGCTTGTAAATGATTCGAACAAAGGAAGGTTTTCATCGAAGAAATCCTGCTCATCATTATAAAAACTTTCCCTTGTATCAATCGAATGCCTTATTGCACAAAGCTGGTACATCGTATCAAATTCGCTGCGCAAAGCATTAATTTCCTCCATCACTTTCATTTGCGCATTGGCGCTTTCACATTTTTTAAATGTATCCAACAATGCTGTAAATTCATTGCGCAGCTTATTTATATCCGGTCGTTCATATTTATACTCCGAGAATTTCATGTCCATTTTCATTACAGGCAAAATTACTTTGAAAGTTCATGCATTGCTAAAAGGGACATTCCAAGTCCCGGGACTTGGAATGTCCCTTTATTCCGTCTCACTCAAATCGATCAGAAACCCCATTAATACAAAGTCAACTCCCTGTGGCTCATTAGCTACCCATATATTAACTTTGCGCCAATCTTTCAAATTTGAGCGATCCAACTTCAGAAAACAGAAAAAAAGATCATATCGAACTCGCTTTCATGAGCCAGACAGGCAGGTTGGAAAATGATGACAGGTTTTATTACGAGCCATTGCTCAGCGGGCATCCCGGCAATGAACCTTCACCCATTCAATTTCTTGGAAAAACATTGTTGAACCCGATCTGGATCAGCAGCATGACCGGTGGTACCGCAGAAGCGGCCGGTATAAACCGACTTCTTGCGCAGGCATGCAAAGAATTTGGCTTAGGCATGGGCCTCGGTTCCTGCAGAAGGCTATTGCTGGATGATACATTTTTTGAAGATTTTAACCTGAGACAGTATATCGGGCCGGATTTACCCTTTTTCGCAAATCTTGGTATTGCACAGGTTGAAAAAATGATCGAACAAAAGCAGGTAGCAGAGATAGAAAAGCTCGTGGACCGGCTGAATACAGATGGGCTCATAATACATGTTAATCCTATGCAGGAATGGCTTCAACCGGAAGGAGATCGGTTCAAAAATCCGCCGGTAGAAACAATAGAACAGTTTTTGCAAATGGTGAATTTTCCGGTAATAGTAAAGGAGGTTGGCCAGGGAATGGGGCCTGAAAGCATAAAAGCTTTGTTGGAGCTACCTATTGCCGCCCTCGATTTTGCCGCTTACGGCGGGACGAATTTTGCAAAACTGGAAATGCTCCGGTCAGAAAAGGAAATGTCAACCCTTTATGCGGATCTATCGTATATAGGTCATACTGCTGAGGAAATGGTTGGATTTGTGAATACTGCAGTTGCAGAACTTGGTGACAATATCAAATGCCGTCAAATAATTGTAAGCGGTGGAATTAAAAACTTTCTCGATGGTTATTATTGTATCAATAAATTAGAATTGAAAAGTATTTATGCGCAGGGATCGGCATTTTTAAAATATGCACAAACAGGATATGAGGCGTTGAAAGGTTATATTGAAAGTCAGCGGGATGGATTAGCTTTGTGCAGACAGTATTTAAAAGTAAGATGAAGATTTATAGATCAGAGATTATCAAACTTATAAATAAGTAAGCAGCAGTGGCTAGGATCAAAGGGTTTTCCAAATTAACCAAGACAGAAAAAATTGCATGGCTTGCAAAGCATTTTCTCACCAGCAATCCTTTGGATATTGCAAGGGAATTTTCCAGTTATATGCATGCGAATGCCGAGCTTCAAAAAGTATTCGACGGCATTTCTGAAAATACACTAACAAATTTTTATCTGCCTTACGGAGTTGCGCCAAATTTCGTTATCAATGGAAGAACCTATGTTGTTCCCATGGTAATTGAAGAGAGTTCAGTTGTTGCTGCAGCAAGTGCAGGTGCAAAATTCTGGAGTGAACGTGGCGGGTTTCATGCTGAGGTAATTTCCACGACAAAAGTTGGTCATGTGCATTTTCTATGGAGAGGTGATACTGAGAAACTACTTTCTTTTTTTAATGATGAATTAAAGGAAATATTAATTGCTGCTGCCAAACCCATTACGCAAAACATGGAAAAGAGGGGTGGCGGATTAAAAGATATCGAATTAATTGACTGCACAGAAATTGAACCTGAATATTTTCAACTCAAAGCAACTTTCGAAACGGTTGATGCAATGGGTGCGAATTTTATTAATTCCGTACTCGAAGAATTTGCAGGCTGCCTTACCGAGGAGATAAAAGAAAATAAAAATTTTACCGGCGCTGAAAAAGATGTGGAAGTTGTGATGAGTATATTGAGCAACTATACACCCGACTGTTTGGTAAAAGCCTGGGTTGAATGTGATATAAATGAATTGGGAGATTTTGAAGAGGCAAATATGAATGCAGTTCAGTTTGCAAGAAAATTTAAAACGGCGATCAATATTGCCAAACACGATATGTCGCGGGCCACTACACACAATAAAGGAATATTTAATGGGATTGATGCGGTGATTCTCGCCACCGGAAATGATTTTCGTGCTATTGAAGCCTGTGGCCATGCTTATGCGGCAAGAAATGGTAAATACGAAAGTCTCTCCGACTGCGAAATAAAAGATAATAAATTCATCTTCACCTTAACAATTCCTCTGGCGGTTGGAACAGTTGGCGGATTAACAAAATTGCATCCGCTTTCAAAACGCTCATTGGAAATGCTTGGCAATCCTGGTGCTAAACAATTAATGAAAATAATTGCCTGCGTGGGACTCGCACAAAATTTTTCGGCTATCAAAGCACTTGTTACTTCAGGTATTCAGAAGGGGCATATGAAAATGCATGTCACCAATATTCTCCGTCATTTTGGTGCCAGCGAATTTGAGATCCAAAAAGCTGCGGCTTATTTTTCTGATAAAACAGTTTCATTTGGCAGCGTAAGAGAATATCTAAATGAAATGAGATCGGGTAATCTTTCTGCGGAGAAACTTTAATTTTTTTTGCGCCACAGTGAAACAGACCTATTACGCACATGGTAAATTATTGATCAGCGGAGAATATCTGGTACTTCGCGGAGCGTTGGCATTAGCGGTGCCAACACAATATGGTCAGCGCATGGAAATTGATGAAGATCCTGGAGGTGAAAATATTTTATACTGGAAAAATTTTGATGTAAATAATAATTCCTGGGGCGAAGTGCATTTTTCAAAAGATGATCTTATGCCGTTCAGGGGATCATTAAAAACAATTGATGCTGATGTTTATGAAACACTCCAGAAGATATTATTAGAATGCAGAAAATCAAATCCGGGTTTTTTAAAAGCTAAGGGCTCGACAACAATTTCAAATTTTTTAGAATTCGAAAGGAACTGGGGATTGGGAAGCAGCTCTACTTTGATCAATAACATTTCAAAATATGCAGGCATAGATCCTTTTCAACTGAATAAAAAAATATTCGGTGGCAGTGGATACGATATTGCCTGTGCAAATGCATCCAAACCGGTAATGTTTAAAATTGATGAAGAAGGTGAATTTTATGATACCGTAAATTTCTATCCGCCAAATCCGGAAAAAATATTTTTGGTGCATTTGGGAAATAAGCAAAATACTAAGATTGCTGTTCAAGATTTTAAAGCCGGCAGCAACCCATTTCATGAAGAGATCGAAATAATTTCAGAGATATCGGAAGCATTATTATTCGTTGACGATTTTGATGATTTTATGCAGTTGCTCGATGAACATGAGGAAATGATGCAATATGTTTTGCAGGAAGAGAAAGTAAAAACAAAGCTATTTCCTGATTTCAATGGCGCCGTTAAATCGCTTGGCGCATGGGGTGGCGATTTTGTATTGGCAGCAAGTAATTCAGAACCCGAAGATATAATAAGCTATTTCTCTGTAAAAGGATACAATACCATATTAAATTACAATTCATTAATTTTATCATGATTATTTTGGTTTAGTTTCCTCTGAACACCACCCTATCCCTGACATTTATCATTATTAATGAAAATAGCCTGGCGGAGTCCTTCAAATATTGCCCTGATAAAATACTGGGGAAAACACGGCAATCAGTTGCCCAACAATACTTCATTATCGCTAACATTGCATGAAGCTTTTACCGAAACATCACTTGAGCTGAAAAAGAAACGAAGCAAAAAGAATATTGAGATCGATTTTTTATTTGAAGGAAATAAAAATGTTGCTTTCGGAAATAAGATCATTAATTATTTTGATGTTGTAAAAAATGATTTTACGTTCCTTACCACCAATCGTGTGGTAATAAGATCAGAAAATTCTTTTCCTCATTCTGCAGGGATAGCAAGCAGTGCCTCTTCAATGAGCGCATTGGCGCTTTGCCTGATGTCGCAATGGGCAATCACATTTCAAAAGCAGATTTCGTATGATGAATTTTTAAAGAAGGCTTCTTTTTACTCGAGGCTGGGAAGCGGCAGTGCATCGCGAAGTGTTTTACCTGAATTTGCAATATGGGGTTTTACAAAACAGGTAAAAAATTCAAGCGACGAATATGCCATCCAATTTCCTAAAAATTATCATAAAGATTTTATTGAATTGCAGGATACGATCCTAATTGTGGCGAAAGAGGAAAAAAGTGTGAGCAGCAGGGCGGGGCATGCATTAATGGAAAATCATACCATGGAAAAGCAACGCTATATAAATGCGGCACAAAGATTAAAATTATTATTGTCAGCATTGAAAAGTGGCGACCTTGAAACTTTCTGTGAAATGGTTGAAGCGGAGGCCATGGAGCTGCATGCATTAATGATGACCAGCTCACCATCGTTTATGCTGATAAAACCGAATACAGTAGAGATCATCAATAGAATTAAACGGTTCAGGGCCGAATCAAATATCCCTGTTTGTTTTACATTGGATGCCGGACCCAATGTTCACGTTTTATATCCTTACTTCGAAAAGAAAAATGTGCGCAATTTTATTCAATCGGAGTTGTTGCAATTTTGTGTAAATAAGAAAGTGATCTATGATCATATGGGAAGCGGGCCAAAACAATTGATTGATGACTGATTCCTATCCTGCTAAAATATTGTTGTTCGGAGAATATGCTGTACTCTGTGGCGGCGAAGGTTTGGCAATTCCGGATTTCGATTTTAAAATGCGATGGGATATAGGTTCAGGACCTACAAGTAATCTATCGGACTTTGCAGAATATATCCGCAACAATTCCAAACTTAATGCGCTAATTGACTTCAATGCATTTTTAAATGATCTTGAACAAGGGTATTATTTATTTTCAAATATCCCTGAAGGTTATGGTGTCGGAAGTTCAGGAGCTGTGGTTGCAGCAGTGTTCGACAGGTATGCTGTCAACCCGATACAAAAAAATAATAAAGTTGATCTCGATTATCTGCGTTCAACATTATCAGAAATGGAAAATTTTTTTCATGCTAAAAGTTCAGGTATCGATCCATTGGTTTCATTAATTCAGAAACCGGTTCACGTTAGATCTGATGGAACTGTAGAGATTTTGGAGACAGAGATCATGCTAACCAAATATTTTGAAGTAGATCTTTATGATACGCATCAACCTCGCAACTCATCAGCAGTTATTGATCAGTTCATGTTTAAAATGAAGAAACCTGAATTTAGAGAATCAATTGAAGATAGCTATTTAGGATTGGTATCAGATTGCATCAGAAATTGCACAATGAATGAATTCGGAATTTTACAATCATCACTCATCAAATTATCCGAATTTCAACTTACACATTTTAATTTCGCAATCCCCACGGCAATTCAGCAAGAATGGAAAAAGGCGTTGAATTCCGGAAATGAAATATATAAACTCTGTGGAGCAGGCGGTGGCGGTTTTATGATCCGGTTCTTATCTAAGAATTAATTCGCCATAAGCGGGCAAATGATCGGAATATCCACCGATATATTTTGTGCCGGCGAATGTCCTGTCGGGCGAATCGCCATATTTATCGTTGTGATATAACATCCAACTCTCACGAATATATTTAGTTGATCCTAAATCAAAATCCAGTCCGATATTGTCGACAAGTGATCCCGAAACAATTATCTGATCAAGCGCCTGCCACTTGCCTTTAAAATTATATGAGCCTTCGCCTATGGATTGTTTATCAGCAACCAGATTATAAAGGGATGTTTTTTCCATTTCATTACTAACCTGTTTTGCGCCGAGAACGAGGTTGATACTCTTATCAAATGGCGTATCATTAAAATCGCCCATAATAATTATTGATCTGCCGGGTTGGATCGCAAATATGGAGTCGGTCACATGTTTTAAAATAGTTGCAGCAGCAATTCTCTTTGGCGCAGAAATTTCTTCACCCTCTGCACGGCTCGGCCAGTGGTTGATGAAAAAATATAGGAGCCATGATTTATCTCCAAACTGATATTCCCCTTCTACCATTAAAATATCGCGGGTATAATCAACACTATCGCCGCCCAGATCTATGTATATCGGGTTTGATTTGGTGGGTTTAAACTTTTTTGAATCGTATAAAAAAGCCACATCTATTCCTCTTTCATCTGGTGAATCGTAATGCACCCATTTATAATTTCCCGGAGCTAAATTTTCCTGTGCAACGAGATCCGAAATTACCTGCTCATTTTCAATTTCACATAGACCGATAAAATCTGGAAGTTCGTTGCCAGCTGAGGTGATCACTTTTGCCAGGTTGAAAAGTTTTTTATCATATCGCTCAGAATTCCATTTGCGATCGGATGCCGGTAAAAATTCCTCGTCATCCTTTTGCGGATCATTAATGGTATCGTAAAGATTTTCGACATTGTAAAACAAAATGCCAGCTCTTAGCTCAGTTGACTGCCCAGTACATGACAGGTTTAAAATAACAGCCAATAAAATAAGTAAATTGTTTTTCATGAATTATCACATTTCGAGCAAAAGTTCGATCGGGTCGCCGCCGAAAATTAATTGCTCCGGGTTTTCGAGTTGTTCTTTAATTTTTACCAAAAAACTAACAGATTGTTTTCCATCAATTATGCGGTGGTCATAACTTAATGCGAGATACATCATTGGTTTAACTACAACCTGACCGTTTACCGCAACCGGTCGTTCCTGTATCTTATGCATA
>JBIOHA010000016.1:0-19581 GCA_044448625.1 Chitinophagales bacterium
CTTTCAGGGTATCGGTATAATTGGTATTAAACCTGTCGTAATAATAGTAAAAACGCAATGAGTCAATTTCAAATGCATGGTCATCATTGTACCAATCGGATGCGCTTCCGATAACAGTTTCATTGTCATCGATAAAATCAGCTATATAGTCGGAAATGGGATCAAACATATGAGCGTAACCATGTGCATACCAGTAAAAATCATCACCAGTACCGGTTACAACATAGGTTGTTGAATCGGGCCATAATGGTAATGCAGCAAGGTTTTCAAGTGTCCAGCCATTTAATGCATAATCAACAGCATCAGAATAATTGAGCCAGTAATAACTCAGCGCACGATTGCCCGCATCAGTAGCAGGTTTGGCAACATCCACTTTGGTAGTGACCTTGGCATCACGCACCTGGGTATTACCATATAATGGGGATGGTTGATAATTAAGAGGAGCCTGTGCATTGACAACGGCTATAATTATCATGAGTGTGATAAGTAAAAGATTTTTTTTCATAATTGTTCTTTTTCAAGATTTATTTAGCTTACAAATATACATATTTCAATTGTTTTAGCGTCATTAACGTGTCAGTTAACGAACATTGTCATGAGATTAACTTTCCTTAAGAAAACATTCGCGGCAACGCGGTTCATATTCATTTTTTTCACCGAGCAGCACCTGTGCATCGTCTTTTATTTTACGGTAAGAATGAGAAGCAATATTTCCGCACTGCATACAGATCGCATGCACCTTTGTAATATAATCGGCTACGGCAAGAAGTTGCGGCATGGGGCCAAATGGCTTTCCGCGAAAGTCCATGTCGAGCCCTGCAACAATTACCCTCGTTCCCCGCTGAGCGATCTTTTCGCATGCCTCAACAATTCCCTCATCAAAAAACTGGGCTTCATCAATTCCAATTACATCTACATTTTCGCTAAGCAATAATATGTTCAATGAATTTGCGACAGGAGTGGATTGAATAAACTTTTCGTCGTGAGAAACAATATTTGTAACATCATAGCGGGTATCAATTGCCGGCTTAAAGATCTCAACACGCAGGTTTGCTATCCTGGCCCGTTTTAACCTCCTTATCAGCTCTTCTGTCTTGCCTGAAAACATCGATCCGCAGATCACTTCGATCCATCCACGTCGTTCTCCTTTCAGATGCGGTTCAATAAACATAAATTTGTACGAAAGTTTTTGGTACGAAAATACGTTGTAATGCAGTAAGAAGTTAGAAGTAGTGGAATTGAGCCCGCCTGCTATTTCGGGCAGGGGTCTCAATAAAATTGAGGCTCCCAATGGAACAGTTGGAGTGGGAAGTAGGAAGTGAGAAGTAGGAAGTGAGAAGTGAGAAGTAAGAAGTAAGAAGTTGTATGCTGCGGATAATAAATCAAATAATTAAATCAATACATGGATATCAAATTAACTGAAATTGAAATTACAATCGACAAATTGAATTTGTTGTTCAACTCTGCAAAGGAGGATGGGGCATTGGATAAAGTGGAAATTGAATTATTAAAAAAATATGTTCAGCAACTGCTGGATAAACTCAATGCCTATTCATCGGAGAAAATATTGAAGAACAATGAAACTCCAATTGTGAGAGAAGAAAAAAGAGAGCATATAAAAAACTACGAAAGCCCTCCTGAAATTGTGGTGCCTATTCAGGAAAATAAGGAAGAAAAGAAAATCATCTCAGAAAATAAAAAAAACGATGAAATAAATATCAAAGCGTTTGAAGAAAAAGGGAAGATAGAACCTGAAATAAAAAAAGAGATAATTCAGCCACCGGTTTTTGAAGAAAAAAAACCGATAGCCAGGATCAATAAAGAAACCAAGCTTAAAGACAAATTCAATACTGAATTAAACACAAAATCGATCGGCGATAAAAAAACACTGGCGGAAAAACTAGTATCGCATAAGGCAAAAGACCTGAAAAGTGTGATCGATCTCAACGATAAATTATTTTTCATTAAAAGATTATTTAAAGGCGATAAAGACGCTTACGATAATGTGATCAGGAATATTAACTCCATGTCGGGTTTCACCCAGGTGAAGAGTTATATAGAAACAAACTTGTCGGCGCAATTTAACTGGAACGATACCCCTGCTGTTGAAAGGTTTTTGGAAGTGGTGCAGTTGAAGTACGAAGAGTGAGCAAAATGTCGATAAACCAATAACCCAATTGACTTCGAAATTTCCTTTTTTCTGAGCTTATAATTTGACGAACCTTGTTGCAGATCTTTTTATTCCATCTGTAATCTCGATCATATACATGCCGGAAGGTAAAGCTGAGACATTTATTCCCGATATCTGATCTCCATCAATCTCTTTTGTTAATATCACTCTTCCCATTAAATCAAATATCATCAGCGTAAAATTATTTTCAGTGAAATGGTGAACAGCAATTTGCAATTCATCGTCAACAGGATTTGGAAAAATATTAAGGCCAGATGGTTCAATAGATAGTATTGAAACAGGATCCAGAATTGTGCTGTCAATAACAATATCTTCATCCCCCGGCAAATAACTCGTATAGGTGAACCAACCCACCATCATTTCATCAGTAGTATGAATTCCAGCGTGCACATCTATTGGTGGTGAATTCGGATTGTCTTCATTAGCCTCCGTGTTATCAAATGTTGCAACACCGTATATCGGAGTACCATTTTCAATATGTTTTAATTTCTGAAAGATATAATTGTTCTGCCAGTGAAAATCCCAATGATCGATACTGATAAGCGGAATAGAATCAATACCAGCAGGTTTTCCATAAATAGTAAAAGTTTGGCCGAGATAATGCATATGCGGCATTACACCTATAAGCGAAACATCGCTGCCCCAGCTGCCCTCAAAAATTTCATGAAAAGTTTGAACTGTATTTGCTGGAATAAATAATTCCGGTTCAACCAGGCAATCGGGAGAATATTTTAAAATTTTATCCGAAATAACGAGTCGTGGCGAAGTGTACCTGCTCCACTGCAGGTTAATAAATGGTTGAACTTCATTTCCCAAATTACCTGGCGCATAATGTAACTCTATAACCAGATCAGCCCCAGCAGGAATTTCAACAGCCATTCCAGGAGGTAGCTGTCCGAGATAACCACCTGGTACCCACCCTCCAATCATAACAGTATTGTCTTCAGTCATTGCATTTGCATCAAACCCCGGCATTGTATCCATGAGATCACTGTTCCATGAATTATCTGTTGTGTCGAAATAAAAACTCAAATGGTGAATGATGGACTGATCATCCATCAATAATTCAAATGTTTGCATATACTGATTTTCTGTGAAATCACTATGGATAACAAACCTTCGGTATTCATCTACATTTTTTGAAATAGTATAAACGGGAAAAACAATTGTCATATCAATAGTATCCAATTGCGATTCGGTGGAATATTCCGGAAGCGGGGGAGCTGAACCGGTACCCTCTTCATAACCATCGTTTGCCCACGCAACTATTGCATTTATTTCTTCTTCTGATAAAACACGCTCACCGGTAAAATGCATATAATTTTCATCCGCATTCCAGGGAGGCATGATACCATCAAGCACAGAATTTTTTATATCTGTTGTATGGTCAAGTGCATCATTATAAGTCATTAATGAAAAAGGTGCAATAGCGCCGTCGTGGTGACAACTTGTGCAATTTTCATACATGATCGGAGCAATATCAGCGTTCCAGGTTGTTTGTGCATTAGCAGATACACAAACACAAAAACTTATCGCAAAATGTAAAATGGGTTTGATTTTATTCACGGGTGTAATTCGTTGTAAAAATAAATTTACAAACAAATTCTTTAAATCAGTGCGCAGTCTCAGTGGTAGTGGGCAGTAGGCAGTTGGCAGTAATTAAACCCTTCACAACCTTTCAACCCTCTCACCCAAAACTCAAAACTCAGAACCCAGAACCCAGAACTCAGAACCCAGAACTCAGAACTCAAAACTCAGAACCCAGAACTCAAAACCTTTTTCAACTCCCTTACAATTTTGTCTGTTCCACCGACATGCGAATCGACATAATTCTTAGCATCTTTTCCTGCACCGGTGTAAACAAATTGAAAATGGTTCATCAGGTCGAGTCGGTTGATCACGTCGTCGGCATCGGTTATCTCAAATGCGGCATTCTCTTTTACCATTTCAACGGCTTCATTAAATTTTTTATACCTCGGTCCAATTATTAACGGTTTTCCATAAACGGCAGCTTCAAGTGTATTGTGCACACCCTTTCCAAAACCACCACCGATATAATTAATATGGCCATATTTATAAATGGATGAAAGCATCCCGATATTGTCGATCACTAAAACTCTTTTTCCTTTCAGATCTTCAGGCAATGCTTTTCCGATATTCGACCAAAGGAGCGAAAATTTTTTAAACCTCTTTTTTGTCTGCTTCATGTATTTAACGTCAACATTATGCGGAACAATAATGAGTTTAAATTTGAGGTGAACCAGCTTTCGATAAAATGCTTTTGCCAGAATACGTTCATCCGTGGGCCAGGTGCTGCCGCCAATAATGATATTGTATCCTTCAACAAATGTTTCGATTTCGGGGTATGAATTACTTGTTGCTGCAATTTCTTTTACCCTGTCGAACCTGGTGTCGAATGATATTTCCGCATTCTTAATTTTTATTGAACTGAGCAGATCTAGCGACTCCTGGTTTTGCACAAATATCCTGGTATATTTTTTTAGAATTTCCTTGTGCAGTCGTCCATACCATTTAAAGAATAATTGTTTTTTTCTGAATATGGAAGATATCAGGTAAAGCGGGATCTTTTGTTCATGAATTGCTGAGATATGATGAAGCCAGAATTCATATTTAACAAAAATAGCAATATCCGGTTTTACGATGGATAAAAACTTTTTTGCATTGGTGCGGGTATCTGCCGGAAAATAATCTACGTGGTCGGCAAAAGTATAATCCTTTCTTATTTCGTATCCTGACGGTGAATAAAAAGTAAGCAGGATCCTCACCTGGGTATCTTTCCGCTTTAATTTTTCAATCACCGGTCGCGCCTGTTCAAATTCTCCCAGGGATGCGCAATGAAACCATACCGTTTTTTTTGCAGGCAAACTAAATACTGGTTCAAGACGTGCAAAAAGATTTTTCCTTCCATTCACCCAAAGCTTTGCTTTTTTATTGAACAAAGCAGCAATGCGAATCATGGTGTGATAAACTGTTACAACCAGTGTATAATAAATTTGCTGAAAAAATATCAGCGATATTCCGAAAACGATCATGAGCACAAAAACAATAGCAACAGTTTTCATATTAATTTGAGTAGAATTTGCGTGGTGGTTTTTCAAATAATGGTAAATTCCAGCTTACCTTGAAATTGATAAGCATGTCGAACCGCGGAGTATCATCAGCAAGTTGGGTATCGTAGTTAATTGTTCTTCTGTTTTGGGTAAACGCTTCTTCCACTTCGATACCGGCTTTAAAATTCACAAAATATTTATTGCTGAATAAATAATATCCTACAAATTGACTGAGCATAAATCCGTTGGATAATCTATCGTATCCCTTTTTGTATTCCTCTGACAGCTGGGGAACAGTACCTTCATCTATATAGATCCAGATATTATGCTGTAAAAATCCTATGCCCCCTGTAAATGCGAGCCCTGAATTTGGGTTGATGCTGAAAATATCCGTGATTATTCCCGCTTCAAACTTCACATCAAAACCGCTCTCCCATAAAATCGGATCATATTGTAATCCGTCGGTGCCGATAATATATCCGGCCTCATTTTTAAGGTTGTTAAAAATGCTGTCCTCGCGCACTTCAGATCCGTAAATGAAATTACCTTCCACTCCAAACAGCCAGTTTTCATCAGTTTTGAATTGAAATCCGGCGCCAACGGTTGCGTGCGGCCCAAACCTGTCAGCCAGGTCAGCTGCGGGCAGCCCTACTCCAATATCCACATGGATGATCTTCGCAGAAACTGAGCTATCGCTCAAATTGATCTGAGCATTTGCCAATCCCATTAAACACATTAAAAACAAAAGGGGGAAATATTTCATACCAAAGCGGGCAAAATTACAAAGATTGATGTGTTTCTGAACGGCTTCGCATGGCTTATATTATCTTTGCCACCTGAATTTGACTTAGGAATGAGAAAGATACAAATGGTTGACCTCAACGGTCAATACCTTAAAATAAAAGATGAAATTGATGCCGGGCTGCAGGAAGTGATCGATTCCACACAGTTTATAAACGGTTCTGCTACAAAGAATTTTTCAAATGCGCTTGTTCAATACCTTGATATAAAAAATGTGATTTCCTGCGCCAATGGCACCGATGCATTGCAGATCGCATTAATGGCCCTCGATCTGAAGGAAGGAGACGAGGTGATCACCGTTCCTTTCACATTTGTGGCCACCGTTGAAGTTGTGGCTTTATTGAAACTTAAGCCGGTTTTTGTTGATATTGACGACAGAACCTTCAATATCGACATTAATGCAATTGAAGAAAAAATAACTTCCCGGACCAAAGCCATAATTCCTGTTCATTTATTTGGGCAATGTGCCGATATGGAAAAAATAATGGCGCTGGCAGAAAAATATAGTATTGCTGTTATTGAAGATAATGCCCAGGCTATTGGATCTGATTATTCATTTACCAATGGTAAAAAGCAAAAATCGGGAACGATCGGTAATATTGGTACCACTTCTTTTTATCCAACTAAAAATCTTGGTGCATATGGCGACGCCGGAGCATTGTTTACCAACGACGATGAACTTGCTAATAAAATAAGGATCATTTGCGACCACGGCTCAGCTAAGAAATATTATTATGATTCAATTGGAGTGAACTCGCGTTTGGACAGCATGCAGGCCGCAATTTTAAATGTCAAATTAAAAAGGCTCAACGAGTTTAATTCGTTGCGTCAGAAAGCTGCAGCACAATATGATGAATTATTAAAAGATGTTCCCGGCATTGAGGTACCCTATCGATCTGATAATTCATCGCATGTTTTTCATCAATACACCATTAAAGTCTTAAATAACAGGGATGGATTAAAAGAATATCTCCGTTTAAAAGAAATTCCTTCCATGATATATTACCCGGTTCCGCTGCACTTAAGCAATGCATACAGGATCTATGGCTACCAGCCCGGTGATTTTCCTGTTAGTGAAAAAGTTGCTGCACAGGTATTATCGTTGCCTATGCATACCGAACTCGACGAAGAACAGATCAATTTTATTTGCAGCGCAATTAAGGAATATGCGCATAAAGAAGCGACTGCAATTGTTTAAACGAGCGCTTAATTTTTTCATAAATACATAAAAAACCTGATGATCTATAATAGATTGATCAATAAAGAAACAAAAATATCTGTAACCGGTTTGGGATATGTGGGCTTGCCCATTGCACTTGAATTCGGAAGAAAATTTTCAGTAGTGGGATTTGATATTGATGCAGGTAGAATTGAATTGCTGAAAAAAGGAATTGACAAGGGCAAAGAAATGAGCGTTGATGCATTTAATAATACGAATGTTGAATTCACAACTGATGTTTCAAAATTAAAGGAATGCAGCTTTCATATCATTGCTGTGCCAACGCCGGTTGACGAGCATAAGGTGCCTGACCTAACGCCATTGATCAACGCCACAGAGGCCGTTGGAAAAATATTAAAAGCAGGCGATTATGTTGTTTATGAATCAACTGTTTTCCCCGGATGCACTGATGAAATTTGTTTACCTGTGCTGGAAAAAAATTCTTCACTTAAATTAAATAAAGATTTTAAATTGGGCTATTCACCGGAAAGGATAAACCCGGGTGATGTTCAATATACCCTGAATAAAGTCATCAAAATTGTTTCTGCCTCCGATGATGAATCGCTGGAGAATATTGGAAAAATTTATTCAGAGATCGTTGAGCCTGGTGTTTTTAAAGCATCAAGTATTAAAGTGGCAGAGGCGGCAAAGATCCTTGAAAATACCCAACGCGATCTCAACATAGCTTTGATGAATGAATTATCAATCATACTCGATAAGATCAACGTAAATACGTATGAAGTAATAGAGGCTGCAGGAACAAAATGGAATTTTCATAAATATCAGCCCGGCCTGGTTGGCGGACATTGCATTGGTGTGGATCCTTATTATCTTACATATAAATCAATGGAGCTTGGGTATGAACCATATGTGATATTAAGCGGCAGAAAGGTAAATGATAATATGGCTTTTTATGTTGCACGGCGCTGTATGCAGAAATTGATAGAAGCAGGGAAAAATTTAACTGATTCAAAGATACTTGTAATGGGGCTCACATTTAAAGAAAATGTAAGCGATATACGGAATTCAAAAGTGGCAGACCTGGTGAATGAACTTTTATCCTTTGGTTTGCGTGTTGATGTTACCGATCCGAATACATCAACAGAGGAAGTAAAACATGAATACAACTTCGGATTGATAGACAAGGTGACTGATAAATATGATGCGATCATACTTGCAGTACCGCATAAGGAATATCTTGATCTCGATGAAGCATATTTTAGCCGGCTTGCAAAAGAAAAATGTTTATTGATAGATATAAAAGGAATTTACAGGAATAAATTTTCTAAATTTAATTATTGGTCGTTATAAAATGGAAGGGGTGAAAAAAACAATATTAATTACAGGGGGAGCAGGTTTTATAGGTTCGCATTTGGTGAGATTATTTGTAAACAAATATCCGGAGTGCAATATTATCAATCTTGATAAACTTACTTATGCCGGCAACCTGGCAAATTTAACCGACGTTGAAAATATGCCCAATTACAGCTTTGTAAAAGGAGATATCATAGATGCTGCGTTCATCCAGGAATTGTTTAATACGAATGAAATAGATGCGATCATTCACCTGGCTGCCGAAAGCCATGTTGACCGTTCAATCTCAAACCCGATAGAATTTGTAATGACCAATGTTGTGGGGACGGTCAATTTATTAAACGCAGCGAAATTTAAATGGCAACAAAATATTGAGGGTAAATTATTTTATCATATTTCTACCGATGAGGTATATGGCAGTCTTGGAGAGGAAGGATTCTTTTATGAGGAAACTAAATACGATCCGCATTCACCCTATTCGGCATCTAAAGCATCGAGCGATCATTTTGTTCGTGATTATCACGATACCTATAAATTACCGGTTGTAATATCAAATTGCAGCAATAATTACGGATCTTTTCAATTCCCTGAAAAACTGATACCGCTGGCAATAAATAATATCAGGAATAATAAACCCATTCCTGTTTATGGAAAGGGTGAAAATGTACGCGACTGGTTGTGGGTGGAAGATCATGCCAGGGCCATTGATACAATTTTCCATTCAGGAAAAATTGGTGAAACGTATAATATTGGGGGATTCAACGAATGGAAAAATATTGACCTCATCAGGTTGTTATGTTCAATAATGGATGCAAAACTCGGCAGGGAAAAAGGTGAAAGTGAAAAGCTCATCACCTATGTAACCGATCGTGCTGGTCATGACTTGCGTTATGCGATAAATGCCACAAAGTTGAATCAATCGCTTGGATGGAAACCATCGCTGCAGTTTGAGGAAGGGCTGGAAAAAACCGTAGAGTGGTATTTAAAAAACGAAGAGTGGTTGAATAACATCACAAGTGGAGATTATAAAAATTATTATATCAATCAATATGCGATAAGGTGAGATGGCTGCTCTGTTCAAAAAATTATTTGCAAATAAAAAAATACTTGATTTCAGTATTCTTCATGCTGATATGCATGCCCATCTCATTCCCGGAATTGACGACGGTTCAACAAGTGTTGATTCATCAATTAACATGATAAGGGGAATGCAGGCGTTGGGGTTTAAAAAATTTATAACAACACCGCATGTTATGCCCGATGTTTTTAATAATTCAGCTCAAAATATCAATGCAGGATGCAAACAATTAAATGCAGTAATTAAAAATGAAGTGGGAACAGAAGTGGTTGCCGCCGCAGAATATTATGTTGATGGCTCATTTGTTGAACGGATCAAAGGCGGAGAAAAATTTTTAACCTTTGGCGATAATTATATTCTTGTGGAAGTAAGTATGATGGCAAGAGAAAAGAAAATGGAAGAAGTTTTATTCGAGCTGAATTTAAAAGGCTATAAACCCGTGCTCGCTCATGTAGAGCGATATCCATATTTATTTGATCATCATAAGCTTGACCAATATGAACAACTTCGAGATGCTGATGTATTATTGCAGGTTAACCTGAGATCATTTGTAGGCAATTACGGGGAAATTCAAAAAAAGATAGCAAGGAAGTTGGCAGAAAATAAAATGATCGATTTTTTGGGAACAGATATTCATAATGAAAATCAGCTCCCCGCGTTAAAAGATGCCATGCACGATCATCATGTGCAGCAGCTGCTTGAAGATGGAAACCTTGTGAATTCAACATTATAAAAAAGATGGACAATGCCTTTTATCGACACTAATATCAGCGGCGTATTTATTTTCGAACCAAAAGTTTTTGAAGATGAAAGGGGGTATTTCTATGAATCATTTAATGCAAATGTATTTGCTGAAAAAGGAATAACAACAGCATTTGTGCAGGACAATCAGTCGAAATCATCACATGGTGTACTAAGGGGTTTACATTACCAGCTAAACCCGTTCGCACAGGCGAAACTGGTAAGGGTAATTTCGGGTGAAGTGTTGGATGTAGCGGTTGATATCAGGAAAGGGTCGTCTACTTATGGAAAACATGTTTCGGTTATTTTATCCGCAGAAAATAAAAAACAGATTTTTATTCCAAGAGGATTTGCACACGGTTTCATTGTATTGAGCGAAACAGCAGAGTTTTTTTACAAATGCGATAATTATTATTCGAAGGAACATGATGCCGGTATAATCTATAACGATCCTGCATTGAACATCGACTGGCAGATTGATTTGAGCAAATTAAATATTTCTGAGAAAGATAAAAACCTTCCATTGTTCAGCGAATCAAAAAACAATTTTTATTGATAATTAAACAGCGGAATTAATAATGAGCATGGATGCATAATTTTGCACCCTTCACAATTAAGGATAAATAGATGGCGACAATTTTAATAACAGGAAGTAAAGGACAGTTGGGTAATGAATTGCAGCTTATCGCGAAGCGAAGGCCGGAGCATAAATATATTTTTGTTGATGTTGATGAATTAGATATTACCGACAGGAAAGCAGTTGCTGAATTCTTCAGGCGCCATCAGTTTGATATTTGCATTAATTGTGCTGCATATACTGCAGTGGATAAAGCGGAATCAGAAAAAGAAATTGCGCATAAAATAAATGTGGAAGGAGTGGAGAACCTCGCCTTTGCGATCCAACAAAACGATGGCATCCTTTTTCATATTTCCACTGATTTTGTTTTTGATGGAAATACTTCAGCGACATACGATGTTGACCATCCCGTAAATCCGCTGAGTGTTTATGGTGCAACAAAAGCAGAAGGTGAGTACAGGGCATTGTCAGTAAACAGAAAAACCATTTTAATAAGAACAAGCTGGGTATATAGTTTTTTCGGAAACAATTTTGTGAAAACCATGATCAGGCTCGGAAAGGAGCGAAGTGAACTCAATGTTGTGGATGATCAGGTGGGTGCGCCAACTTATGCAGGTGATCTTGCAGATGTGATCTTTAAATTTATTGATAGGCTGGGTGATATTGAATTCGGAATTTATCATTATTCCAACCTCGGAAAAACTTCATGGTATGGTTTTGCAGATGAGATCATGAAATTATATGGATTGAATTGTAAAGTAAATCCCATACCTACAGAAAAATATCCAACTCCCGCCACGCGGCCAAAATATTCATTACTCAATACAAATAAAACTGTTCGTGCATTGGATATTGAAATACCCGAATGGCAAACATCTTTAAAATATGTAATTCAACTTTTAAAAAATAACGAAATGCTTGAGAAAATTGATGTGAATAAAATTATTTCCATTGCTGAAGAAGCCGGAAAAGAAATAATGAAGATCTACGAAACAGACGATTTTGCCATAACTGACAAAAGTGATAATTCGCCGTTGACCAAAGCTGATAAAGCAGGCAATGCGGTCATAATTAATGCTTTGAAGGAAAGTTATCCCGACATCCCCATCATCTCTGAAGAAAATAAAATGATCGAATACAGCGAACGGAAAGACTGGAAATATTTTTGGCTCGTAGACCCTTTGGATGGCACTAAAGAATTTATTAAAAAGAATGGCGAATTCACCGTGAACATTGCATTGATAAGGGATGGAAAACCTGTTTTGGGTGTTGTGGGTATCCCGGCAAAAAATCAAATTTATTACGCCGTTGAAAATATGGGCGCATATAAAATTGATGAAACCGGAAAGAAAATAAAACTGGAAGTAAATGATGCAAAAGAAAATGAGATCGCATTAATTGGCAGCCGCTCTCATCCTTCACCCGAATTCGATGCCTATTTAAAAGAAATGGAAAGCAAATTCACAACGGTAAATTTCGTACCCGCAGGAAGTTCATTAAAATTCTGCCTTGTTGCTGAAGGTAAGGCTGATGTTTATCCCCGTCTCGGGCCAACAATGGAATGGGATACCGCCGCCGGCCATGCATTGGTTTTAGAAGCAGGGGCCAGAGTTAAAATATACGGCGACACAAAAGATCTGCAATACAATAAAGAAAGTTTGCTCAACCCATTTTTTATTGTAGAACGTAACAATTAAACAATCAAGTCAGTCGCAGACTCTTTGAGAGACTTGTAACATCTCACCGTAGTCAGAGACTAAGGAGAACAACTTTTTTTTGCGTAGCAAAAATTAAATGGCGGTTATGCGTATGTCTCCCACTACGCACCGGTATCATCAAGTCTCTCAAAGAGTTTGCGACCGACTTGACGCTGCGACTAACATTATTTAGTCCTCCAGCCTCCAAATGTAAGGCCTAATCCCTTTTACCGCTTTGCTTTCCGCCATCTTCCACATATCCCGCTTTTTTTTTATGTTTGCAACTCGTGAACCTGGTCTTAACAATCCAATTGTTAAAATTTCCCTTTTAATTTAACCGATATTTCAATTTTAAATTATGAAAAACTACCTGTTTGCGATATTAATATTGATCAGTGTATCCGATGCCTTTTGCCAGGTGGATTCAGTAACAATGTCGAACGCCCGGTTGCAGGGAATTGCGAAAAGAAAAGATCTCGAAAAAAATTCTCTTGTTACAAATGTAGAATTTAAAAATATTGGCCCTGCAATAATGAGCGGACGTGTAACGGATATCGATGTTAAACCAAATGACCCATCAAAATTTTATGTTGCTTATGCTAGTGGTGGCGTTTGGTATACAGAAAATAATGGTCAATCATTTAAACCGGTATTTGATAATGAAGCTGTAATTACCATTGGCGATATTGCGGTGGACTGGACAAATAATGTAATTTATGTCGGCACGGGTGAAGTAAATTCTTCACGGTCGAGTTATGCCGGAGTGGGAATTTACAGGTCGGAAAATGGAGGAGCAACCTGGGAATATTGCGGGTTGCCCGAATCGCAGCATATTGGAAAGATCGCTATTAATTCAAGAGAACCAAATATTGTTTATGTTGCTGTGCTCGGACATTTATATACACCAAATCCTGAACGCGGAATTTATAAAACTACTGATGGTGGAAAAACATGGAAGCAAACTTTATTTGTTGATGAAAATACCGGAGCAGTTGATATAGTAATTGACCCGAATGTGCCGGATTTTTTATATGCCACCACCTGGCAACGCGATCGAAAAGCATGGAATTTTAATGAAGCGGGACCAGGATCCGGAATTTATAAATCTGTTGACGCCGGTGAAACCTGGTCGCTGTTATCAAAACCCGGGTCGGGATTTCCTACCGGTGAAAACGTGGGAAGAATAGGAATAGCAGTTTCCTATCAGCATAATAATATCGTGTATGCAGTAGTGGATAATCAGAATACAAAAGAACAGGATCCTTCACTAAGGGAAGCGCAGTCATCGATCCTAAACATCGACACCCTGAAAATTATTACAAAAGAAAAATTTGCAATGCTTGATGATATGACTTTGCAGAAATTTCTTGACGAAAAAAAATTCCCAAAAGATTATACCGCATCTTCAATTAAATCAAAAGTAGCAAGCGGGGAATTTATGCCATCTGTATTAACCGATTATTTAAATGATGGCGGATACGTTTTTACTCTTCCCATTAAAGGCTGTGAAATTTACAGAAGTGATGATGGAGGTACAAGCTGGTTCAGAACACACGATAAATATCTCGATGGCGCATTTTTTACCTACGGATATTATTTTTCAACAATAAAGGTGAGTCCTAAAAACGATAATAAAATAATTGTTTCGGCATTTAATGCATTGATGAGTGAAGATGGTGGGAAAACGTTTAAAAATATCGATGGGCCAAATGTACATCCTGATCATCACGCTGCATGGGTGAACTCCCTGAATGATAAAAATATTATTGTAGGAAATGACGGTGGCGTGAATATTACTTATGATAACGGTGCTAATTGGTTTCTTGCAAACAACCCTGCTGTTGGCCAGTTTTATTCTGTTGAAGTGGATGACGCAATTCCATATAATGTTTATGGAGGATTGCAGGATAATGGAGTATGGAGCGGCCCGTCAACCTATTCAGCAAGTAATTATTGGCAGCTGGGAGGTAAATATCCTTACCAACCGGTATATGGTGGCGATGGAATGCAGGTGCAGGTTGACAGAAGAGATAATCAAACTGTTTATACCGGGTATCAATATGGTTATTATGCCCGCGTAAATAAAAGTACAGGGGCAGAAGAATTGGGCATAAGACCTAAACATAATTTTGGTGAAACACCATTGCGCTATAATTGGCAAACACCCATCTGTTTAAGCAGGCATAACCAGGACATTTTATATTATGGATCAAATAGATTTCACCGTTCATTAAATAACGGGGAAAATATGTTAACCTTGAGCGACGATCTCAGCAATGGAAAAAAAGAAGGCGATGTGCCTTATGCGACAATAACAACAATTTCTGAATCACCAAAAAGATTTGGATTGTTGTATTGCGGAACAGATGATGGAAATGTATGGGTTAGTAAAAACGATGGCTATGACTGGGATCAGATAAATGTATTCATTAAAAAAGATGCAGTACCGGTGAAAGGAAAAACTGCCCCGGTATTAACTAATTTAATTCCATCTGGATTATGGGTAAGCAGGGTTGCTGCAAGTAAATTCAGCGAGTCAACTGTTTATACATCGTTGAACGGATATCGCAATGATGATTTTAATCCTTATTTATTCGTGAGCAATGACTATGGAACAACATGGTCGCAAATAGGTACCGACCTTCCTTCAGAACCAATTAATGTGTGAAGGAAGATCCGGTAAATAAAAATATAATTTACGTTGGAACCGACAATGGTTTATATGTTTCGATCAATAATGGAAAATCGTTTATGACATTTAACGGTGGTTTGCCAAGAGTTGCGGTCCATGATATTGCGATCCAGGAAAGAGAAAATGAAATTGTTATAGGAACGCATGGCAGAAGTATTTACAAAACAGGATTGGATGAAATTCAAAAATTAGATTCTGTAATGAATTCCGATCTCTTCATTTATAAACCCGCAAAAATTGATTACGATGAAAACCAGGGCAAATTTTTTACCGTATTTGATCCTGTAAATGAGAACAATTATGATTTTGCCTATTTTGTAAAAACACCAGGAATAACAAATATTACTATTGCGAGCGAAAATGGAACCATCCTAAAAGAATTTACCGACACGAGTGAAGCAGGCGTAAATTATATTAAGTACGATCTTAGTTTCGAAGAACGGAATAAACCGGCATATGAAAAATATCTCGATGACCTGCCTGTTACCGGAACAAGAAAAGTTGCCAATATTAAACCCGCTGATAATGGCAAGTATTATTTACAACCAGGAAAATTTATTCTCAAACTTTCAGCAGCATCCGGATCAAAACAAACGAATTTTGAAGTGGTGAAGAAAGAGGAATAAAATAAATTTCCATTTCTCATGATGCATTTCATATTGTGTGCATCATTTTTGCCGGCACATGAACTAAGCACATGGCAGTGAAATGAACACCATATTTCGCCTTGACTTTATTATTATTCATCGTTAGATTTGTATAAAATCATAACATGAAACCATTATTTAATCTCACACTGTTTATTTCCCTTATTTTCTTTTCAAACCTGAATTCCCAAACTTCGCTCAATTGGCAAAGGGCCCTTGGCGGAACAGGCGATGATGATTTTGGAGATATCATTGCAACTTCCGACGGAGGCTATTTAGCAGTCGGCCAGCACCAGAATGGTATCAATGGCGACATTACTGTTGGAAAAGGAAATGAAGATTCATGGCTGGTTAAACTGGATGCAAACGGAAACCTGGTTTGGGAAAAGACCTATGGCGGCCTACAATACGATGGTGCAGCAAAAGCACTTGAACTTCCTGACGGTAATTTTTTTATTATCGGAACTGCAGGTGATAATACTGGTGATATCGTTGGCAGTCATGGCAGCAGCGATGCCTGGCTGTTGAAGATCGATCCGTCAGGTAATCTTATCTGGCAGAAATGTTATGGAGGTACGGCTTCAGATATGGGTTTAACTATTATTCCTTCAAATGACGGAAACTTTATTTTACTATGTTCAGCATTTTCAAATAATGGTGATGTAGTTGGAAAACATGGAGGTACCTCAACCAACGATTATTGGGCTTTAAAGATCGATATCAATGGAAATATAATCTGGAGCAGATGCTATGGCGGCTCCAAAGATGAGTGGCCGATTGACATGGTTTCAAGAACCGGTGGAGGTTATTTTATCGTCGGACAGGCGCATTCACTTAGCGGACAGGTTGCTTGTAATATTGATGATGAGTCTGGTTCGATTTGGCTTGTTGAAATAAAGGAGAACGGAGGTTTTAAATCCAGTCAATGTATCGGGAGAGGAACGGGTTGTTTGGAATGTGGCATCTATGAATGGCCCTATAGCATGATAGAAACTGCTGATGGAGGTTTTGCTCTTAGTGCTGTGGTTGATGGAATTCATGTAATAGAAGGATTTCCTGAATATCATGAAGCAACAGGCGATTTTGGGATGATAAAATTTAATGCTGCCGGCGAAGTGGAATGGAATGCATATTACGGAGCAACATTCGCTGATGATATTTGTCAAACCCCTGATGGCGGCTATCTGCTTGCAGGAAGTCAGGATAATACATTCGCTGATGATGATGCTTCAGGAGGATATGCATTAGGTGATTATTGGTTGCTGAAATTATCACCAATCGGGCTTATGGAATGGGAACAATCGTTTGGTGGTAATTCATACGACAGGGCTCGGGGGATTGTGCTTAATCCTGATGGAACAATTGTATTGGGCGGTGATTCAAGGTCAACAACAGGCCAGGTTACAGGTTTGCACGGCACCGGTTTCGACTGGTGGATCCTAAAGACAACTCCAAATGTGAATATGATAAGTTGTTATTACCCTTTAGAGGGAAGCGACTTATGTTTCGGCCAGGATATAACCATCCCATATTTAGCAACAGGAACCTATATCCCAGGAAATGTTTTCACTGCTCAATTGTCGGATCTCAACGGCAATTTTGGAGCTCCTGTTGATATTGGGGCAGTTGCTTCTACCACTTCAGGAAATATTTTGGCTAACATTCCTGCAACTGGAATTGATGAAGGATTTAATTATAGGTTAAGGGTAAACAGCTCAACTCCGGCAGTAACAGGTTTCAAAAGCGGCGATAATCTAACGGTCACCTGTCCCATACCTGTTAACCTGGTAAGGTCAATGTTAACAGCAACCAGTGTTTTCCTCCAATGGGATCCAACAAACTGCAGCGAAGGCTATATTTTAGAATATAAATTAACAACAGATGCAATATGGACGTCGGTGGCTGTTCCTTCAAATTCTTATTTACTTACAGGTTTGACACCTGCCTCATCATACAACTGGCGGGTGCGCAACGAATGCCCAGGTGGAAATCTTTCTGATGTTTCTATAAAGAAAAAATTTACAACGCAGGTTTTGCGCCTGGCCGATATAGGTGATAATGAGGTTGCAGTTTTTCCGAATCCGGCAAACGGTTTTATTACCCTGGTTTCTTCTTTTAAAACCGCGGAGTTCGCAATCTTTAGTTCAACCGGCGCTTTGGTCAGGTCGGGTATTTGCTTAAACGGGGAAAACCTTGTCGGCCTTGAAGGAATTAGCAATGGATTGTATGTCATAAGGGTGATTGCTGATGATGAGATCAGGCAATTAAAGTTGCAGGTGTCGAGATGAAAAACAGAATTTGAGTCAAACTTGAATTCTTGTACAAAATGGTCTAAATTTGCACTCTCATTTTAATATCATGGCAAGAGTATGTGATCTAACAGGTAAAAAGACGATAAGCGGAAACAATGTTTCGCATTCAAACCGCAGGACCCGTCGCAAGTTTTACCCGAATTTACAGGAAAAGCGTTTCTTCATTGTTGAAGAAAATCGCTGGGTAACCCTGAAAGTGGCTACCACCACTTTGAAAACCATCAGTAAAAAAGGCATCAGCGCTTATTTGAAAGAATTGCGTGCTGCCGGAAAAATAATTAAAATCTAAATTTCAAGGAGATGGCGAAGAAAAGCAAAGGCAACAGGGTTCAGGTGATCTTAGAATGCACCGAGCAAAAGAATACAGATGTACCGGGAATCAGCCGTTACATTACGACTAAAAGCAGGAGAAATACTCCTGACAGGGTTGAATTCAAGAAATACAATCCCTACCTGAAAAAAGTAACCGTTCATAAAGAAATAAAATAAACCAAAAGGAGGTAATCAATGGGAAAAATCAGTAAAAACGCCCGTGTATCCGGCGGTAAAGGAAAAATTTCCGGTGGCGGAAAAGAAATGGTAAAGGTGATCGTAACAGAAAGATCACCAAAAACCGGCGCCTACATTTTTAAAGAACGCATCGTTCACAAAGACAAGGTGCAGGATGTATTAAAAGGAAATGCATAACAATTCCGGAAAGATCTTTGAAAAGCTTCTATGTGAGTAGAGGCTTTTTTTATATCTGAACATGGAGGAAAGTATGGAATAAAATAAAAACCGGACATGGGCATATTCGATATATTTAAAAAGGAACAAAAGGAAGATCTCAATAAAGGTCTGGAGAAAACCAAGCAGGGTATTTTCTCCAGGATCACTAAAGCAATTGCCGGAAAAAATACCGTTGATGATGAATTTCTTGATGAGCTGGAAAATATTTTAATTTCAAGTGATGTTGGCGTAGAAACAACATTAAAAATAATCGACAGGCTAGGAAAAAGAGTCGCTAAAGAAAAATATTTTGGCTCCGATGAATTGAATAAAATATTGAAAGAGGAAATTGTTGCCCTGCTCTCAGAAAATAATACACCCGATTTTAAAGATTTTTCACTTCCTGATAATATTAAACCATATATCGTTTTAATTGTTGGCGTAAATGGAGTTGGGAAAACAACAACGATAGGAAAACTTGCGTATCAATATAAAGAAGCAGGTAAAAAAGTATTGCTCGGTGCTGCAGATAC
>JBIOHA010000017.1:0-18681 GCA_044448625.1 Chitinophagales bacterium
GCTATTATCTGAAAGATTAAATTGTTTAATGGAAAATTCTTCACGCATTGTTTCTGCACTACATTCAACAAAGAATCGATGGTCATAATCTCCCGTAGTTATTTTTTCGAATCCGCAGCCATCATTAACAACGAATAAAAATTTTGGATCGGCTAAAGAGTCGGGTGCGTTATTAAAAGTTAATGTAACAATTCGATCATCCTTTTTTAGGCTCTTGAAATAATAATTTTTAAACCTATACATCCACCTTGATTGTGTATAACCACCACTACCATAAAATAAAATGCGGTATTGTTGAGATAAACTGTTGAATGTAATTATTGAATCTCCTTTTTGTGCATATAAAGTATTCAAGAAGGTTTCAAACTCTTTCAAGGTTGATGAATCAATGGGTTGGTTAATGTTGGATTGTGTAATTCCTTTGGGATTCAGGGTAATCAATAGCATTATGAATAAATAATTTTTCATTGATCATGTGTTCTTCAAAACAATTTGGAAACTTATCCAATATTAATGAATAGAATCCGCATTTCGTCGGTGGGACACCGACCGATAAGATCACCGGAAGGAATGAGAAAGATGGATAATCTGATTTCATGCGTAACATCAGTATCACATCCCTCCCACTATTTAAAAATCCGAGTTCATCTGCCAAATCAGCGCCATCTGCGCCTGCCTGCCGGCAAAGGCAGGTTCTTGTATTTATTCATCCGAACAGTTGTGACAGGTACGCTGACCGATAAGATCAAAATAATAATTACTATAGCTTGGGATTCCACGTATGCCTTTCAGCCGAAACATATTTGGCCCAGCTATACAGCGCATCATATATTTTCATCCCAATGGAAAGCATCTCATGATCATCATTAAAATTATAACTCAATCCGGCAGATATTGCCCATAACCCCGCTGCCTGAGGAGCAAGGTCAAACCTGTCGGTATCGGCTCCCCTGATAATTATTGCAAGTTGTTTTAATATTTCATCTTCCAAACCATGTTTTTTTATTATAAAATCGAAAGTGCAAAATTCTCCTTCATGCGAATATTCAGCGCCCGGAATATCATAAGCAATTGCATTCAATTCTTCTGCTTTCACAAATACCTCCTCCTTTGGAACATAAATAAATTCAGCCTCTGCATCAACAAAGTTTTTAATGAGCCAGGGGCAGGCTACGCGGTCGATCTTGGGATGTTCACGAGTTATCCATTTCATAAAAAAGAGTTTTGATAATAAATATAATAGAAAATTATCTCACGCAGAGAACGCAGTGCCGCAGAGAAGTATATTTAAATATCAGCTTTTTTTAAACCCCGGCTTTAATCCCCTAAATCTGCGTATCTGCATTCCTGTATTTTTTCACGCAAAGGCGCAAAGTGAGAAAAGACGCAAAGAAATCTAACCAGTTATTTTTTTTCCATTCAAAGATGTATTTAAATTATTTTAATCTGCGTCTCTGCATTCCTGTATTTCACCAGCCGCTTCACGCAAAACGTAAAGGGCAAAGAGAAGAAAGAGAACAAATTGCAAAATCCGTTTTAATCCGTCAAATCAGCGTCATCTACGCCTGCCTGCCGGCAAAGGCAGGTTCCTGTATTTCAGCTTATCGCCCCGCCAACATAATCTTTTGTCAACTGGTGTTGCGGGCTGCCCAATACTTTTTCTGTTGGGCCATGCTCAATTATTTCGCCGAGATACATGAAAATAACATAATCGGCAATACGGCGGGCCTGGCGGAGAATATGCGTTACCATCACAATGGTATATTGCGATTTTAATTCGGAAAATTTTTGTTCGATATGTTTTGTAGAAATTGGATCGAGGGCGCTGGTGGGTTCGTCGCCGAGAATAATTTCGGGTTCAACAGCGAGCCCTCTTGCCAAACATAAACGCTGTTGTTGACCAATGGATAAACGAGCAGCTGGTGTATTTAATCTTTCTTTTACTTCTTCCCATAAACTTGCCTGTTTTAAATAATGTTCTACTTTATCGGCAAGTACTCTTTTATTTTTTTCACCGTGTATTTTTATTCCAAAGGAGATGTTGTCAAAAATACTCATCGGCAAAGGTGTGGGCCGTTGGTTCAGCAGGCCCATTTTTTTTCTGATATTGGTAACATCAGCATTCTTATCATAAATATTTTCTCCGTCCACCAAAACTTCACCGGTTATTTTTGTTCCGTCTACATTTTCAATAAGGCGGTTAAATGTTTTTAGCAAAGTTGTTTTTCCGCAACCACTCGGACCAATAATTGCTGTAAGCTGCTTATCGGGAATATCAATATTAATATTTTTCAACGCATGGTTCTCGCGATATAGCATATTTAAATTACGTATGCTGATATGTGATTTAGCTTCTGTTTGCATATATTATTTTATTCCGTTAAAATATTTATGAATAAACAATTAAATCCAGTTCTGCCCTTTTACACACTGCCCACCGCCCACTCCTTCCGCTCCATTGAGAGCCTCAATATTATTGAGACCCTCAATTCCGCTAAATTGTATTCTTTGAAAACCTTCTAATTATTAATCTGCTCAACAAACTGATGGCAAAAATGATAACGGTTAATATTAATGCTGCGGCATAAGCACGGTCGCGAACTTCTTCAATGGGTGATCCCAATTGAAAAAATATTGCCAGTGGTAAAGTAGCAGCGGGGTCATTTAATGAATGCGGAATATTATCAGTAAATCCGGCAGTAAAAATTACGCTCGCTGCGTCTCCAATTGCACGACCAAATCCGAGCAAAGCTGCTGTTGCAACACCTGGCAGACATTGTTTTAAAACAACCTTTATTGCTGTTTCCCATTTAGTGGCGCCAAGACTATAGGCTGCTTCCTTTAATTCGCCGGGAACCTGGCGCATCACTTCATCCATTGTGCGAGCGATAATTGGCACTATCAATAATC
This sequence comes from Chitinophagales bacterium, assembly GCA_044448625.1. GTDB lineage: Bacteria > Bacteroidota > Bacteroidia > Chitinophagales > BACL12 > UBA7236. The sequence goes on from JBIOHA010000017.1 coordinate 2,911, forward strand.
CAACTGTAATTATACCGGCAAGCAAACTCACGCTCATTCCTAAAAATATCATCAACACAAAACCAAATGCACCATAAACGATCGAAGGAATTCCAAACATGATATCAAAACACAACCGGGTATACATCACGAGTTTTGATCCCTGCGATGCATAAATATTGATATAAATAACCACCGGTACGCAAATGATCAATGCAAAAAGGGTAGCTCCGCTTGCAAGGTAAAAGGAACCGACGATTGCATTTAATACGCCGCCTTGTTTTCCCATATAAAATCCTCCCGAAGGCGTTTTGGTGATCATATCCAAATTAAAAGATGGAATTCCTTTAATTAATATAGTAGCGGAGATGACTATTAGACTTCCAAAAATAATAAATGCAGAAAGCCGCATCAATACATTGAATATTTTTTCTTCTATTTTTCTTTTGTTCATGGTCAGGCGATTTTCTTTTCAAGTCGATTTAATATCCATCTTGCGTAAACATTAAATATCAATATGATCACCAATAATATTAAAGCGGCAAACATCAATGCAGAATCATACATCGGTATGCTCATCATTTCGCCGTAATTGTTTGCAATGAGGGAAGGAATTGGATATCCTTCATCAAATATTCCTTTTGGTGACTGCACAACATTACCCACCACCATTAATACAGCCAGCGTTTCACCAAAGGCTCTTGAAAAACCGAGTATACATGCTGCTAATATTCCGGGAGAAGCTTTCTTAATTACCACCTTGCGTATTGTTTCCCATTTATTTGCCCCCAATGAAAGTGTTGCTTCACGTAAATCATTGGGCACTATTTTCAAAACTTCATAAACGATCTGAACAACAACAGGAAATACCATTAATGCAAGAACGATCCCACCGGCAAGTATTGAAAACCCGCTGCTCTCAACACCAAAATATGGTGCGAGGTCTTCTCTTATAAATGGAACAACAACAAGCACTCCCCAAATTCCGAATATTACTGATGGAATTCCCGATAATATATCCAGCATGGGGCCGGCAAATTTGAGAAATGATTTATTTGCGTATTCGGATAAATAAATTGCAGTGAGGATGCTGAGTGGGATTGCAATTATGGCTGCAATAACCGTAACATAAACAGTACTTAAAATAAAAGGTAGAAATCCGAATTCGCCTTTGAATGGGCTCCACTCAGAAGAAAATAATAATTGTGAAATGGGTCCTGATCTTAATACAGGAATTGATTTATATACTAAACCCGTAATTATGGCCCCTAGAATTAAAAGGGAGAAGATGGTCATTACCTTAACCACCTTCCCCATAAACCCATCTAAAATAATCCGCCGTTTAGCGGAGATCGAACCGGTGTGTTTTTTTGCCACTGTATGATCTATTCCATTTTCAGGAATTTCCTGTAGGTGGCCATTTTCTTTTTCATTTAATTCAATCGGTAATTCCGATTTAATTTTCTCGTCTGCCAAATTGATTTCGGGACCAGGCATTGTTATTAATTTTTAGATGGTATGAAAACTGATAATGAATATTGATCATTTGATATTTTGGTAATTGATCGGATTTCATTGTTTCACTATATTATTTTTTCTCACTTAACGGTCCCGAAGGGATCTTTTGAAACTGTTGCTGGATAACATCGTCGGGTAATTTTACAAATCCGGCCTCAGCCAATCCTTTTTGTCCATCAGTAAGTACATATTTTAAAAATTCTATCACCACTTTATTTGTCAGCTCTCCTTTGGAAACAAATAATAAAGGACGAGCTGGTGGTGAAGGGTATATTCCCGCGAGGATAGCAGCATTGATATCATTTACATTAGCATATACATTTTCTTCGGTATCCAATGTTCCGTTTGCATTCACATCAATAGGTAATATTGCAATGCCCGGGTTAGGAATTTTTGATTCACTGTCGTACGCAAATCCCACATTATTAAATCCAATGGCAAATTTGCTTTTAACAACTGCCTGTGCAATACCAGGATCTCCAAACACGCCAACACCTTTCAGGTCCTCCTGTTTTTTTCCACCGAGGTATTTTGCCCAGGCTTCAGCAGCTCCGGCAGCATCCGACCTTGTATATACTTCAATTATTTCTGTTGATCCGTTACTCAAAAGATCGCCCCAGGTTTTAATTGTTCCATTTATCCAGAGGTCAATAAATTGTTGATTGGTAATTCCCTTCTGATAAATTAATTCCTTGTAAGGATTCATTACATTAAATGTCGGCACCACAGCATCTTTACAAACACTAAATGAAAAAGCGCCTTTTGTTATTTCTTCATCATTTACATCACGCGACACCATGCCGAGATCGGTGTTGCCTGATAACACATCCGTGATCCCTTTTCCTGCACCACCGGCCTGAATATCAAAACTCACATCAGGGTGCAATGCTTTAAATTCTTCACCCCACTGTACAGCCATCGGGTATAGTGCAAATGCGCCACTCATTGTGATGGTACCGCTCAACTCCCCTTCAGCTCCGCTTTCTTTGCCGCCACAAGAGGTTATCATTATTATGGATAGTGAAACAAGAACAGGTAATATTATTTTTTTCATAGATAATTTTTTGCAAATATAAACGACTATTCCTATATATCCTATCTTTTTAGTAGTACATTGAAAAAATGTCCCCACCCTCCGGCAGGGACAGCCTATGATCAAGATTAGCCGAAAAATTTAGTTAGAACCATGAGCCAATAACCAAGAGTCAGGATCCAAGTCCATTAGACCACTCTCGAAAAAATTATTTAGCCGGTAATTTTTTTATCTGTTCATCGATGATCGATTTTTCGAGTTCAACGAATCCTGACTCTGCAACATATTTTTGTCCATCGGTAAGTACCCAACGTAGAAATGCAAGTGTTGCCGGATCAGTTGGTGTTCCCTTCGTGACAAAGTATAAATTTCTTGCCGGTGGTGAGGGATAAATTCCGGCGAGCACTGCGAGATTTAATTTATCAGCATTGCTGTAAAAATTTTCTTCAGGATCGAGTTTACCATTTCCATTCAGATCGATAGGCACAATTCCAACACCGGGGTTTGGTTTTTTTGTTTTGAAATCATATGCATAACCTACATTATTAAATCCGATACTCAATTTATCGGTTGCAACCGCATTCGCCATTCCGGGGTCCCCAAAAATTCCAATACCTTCCAGATCATCCTGCTTTTTAGTACTGCCTCCGATATATTTTGCCCATGCATCTGCAGCACCGGCAGCATCACTTCTTGTATATACGGTGATCTTTTCCTTAACACCATTTTTCAATAATTGTCCCCATGTTGTAATCGTTCGTCCCATCCAGATACCATAAAATTGCTCTTTAGTAATTCCTGTTTCATAAATCTTAGCATAATATGGATTGCTGGCATTAAATGTTGCCACTACTGCATCTTTCGCAACGGCAAATCCAATTGCACCTTTCGCAGTTTCTTCTTTTGCAATTTCACGGCTCACCATACCGAGGTATACAGTTCCGGTCAATGCATCAGTCATTCCCTTTCCGGCACCACCACCCTGAATATCGAATGTTACTTTTGGATGCAGCTTTTTAAATTCCTCTCCCCATTTAACTGCTAAAGGATAAAGTGCAAACGCACCACTGATCGTTATTTTACCTTCAACTTCAGCAATTGGTTTTTCGGTTGATGGAATATCATCGGGCCCGGCAGTAAATGAAGTGATTGTAAGCAACGCCAGCAGGGCAATAAACAATTTGGAATAATGTTTCATATTGATCTAATTTATTAAACTATTAATTTAGTAGATTATTAATTTAAAAAAACGGGCCATCTAAAGCCCGTAATATTTATCAGAAACCTGCCTGAAACTGAATTGCAAATAAGTTGTTGTCTATCTGATTTTCAGAATCCTCTTCAGCAACAATATTATATTCAACCTGTATTCTGGTTGTTTTGCTAAAATACCAGCTTGCAGCAACAATGTATTTGCTTACAGCATTGAGATCTGATTCTGTGTTTTTGTCATAATTATCCAGCCTTGCAATAACAGAGAGTTTGTCTTTAATTGGAACATAACCAAGTGTTATATAATATCCTGATCGTTCCAATAAATTCTCAGCGCCTGCACCATTGTCCTGTGCAGTTAGATATTCGGCTTCTACAATAAAGCCTTTTATTTTGTAAGTAATATCTCCACCTAACCGGACCCTGTCGGCAGTACTATCAGCATTAGCCAATAATTTTGCACCGAGACCGTGATAAGCACGGCCGCTTATCCACAGATCTTTTACAGGCGATACTCTTAGCGCTGCTCCGAAATCTTTAAATTCATTATTGTCAGTAACGTTCATTCCTGAACCATTGTAAACTCCTAATATATATTCAAGTATTGGGCGTTTTGCATCTTCAGGGCCAATGCTGTATTTACCGGTAAGCCATGCACCGATATCACGACCCTGATTATTTCCATAGAGGTCGCTTTCCCTGTTCGATAATGCATTGTCGAGTTGCGTTCTGCTAACTGCGAGCAATGTAAATGGTGAATAATAATTATCATAGCAATAAGGTGTTTTGCTCTGACCAATATTTACATTAAAATATTCAACAGGTTTATAAGTAAAAACAGCATCAAGGATCTTTGGTCCATTTGCCATTTCCAATTGAAGACGATATCCGAATTTAGGTGCAACATCCCCTTTAAAAACCAAACGTGCACGGCGAAGGTCAAAGGCATCAATTTTAGTTGTATCCTGGAACAATTGGTAACGTGTTTGCACCAATCCTGTAAAATCCAATTTTTGATTAAGTTTTAAATTAAATGATTCGGGGGCCGGAGCGTTGGGGTTTGTTATATATGTGCCCACAACACCAGAAGTTGTTTGAGCAAATGCTCCAATTGAAGAAATACAAAGGAACAGAACAGGTAAAAATTTAAATTTCATAGTTTGATTTTTAGTTGTTTTTATATTGACAGCGGCAAATATCTATATAATCTATCTATTTAGTAGAATATTTTTTAACATTTTTTTTATGCTAAAGTGTTAAAGCCCAAAAACACTCACTTTTAATATAAAAAAAGGCGAGCAATCTCTATTGTTAAACTGAGAAAAGTATTACTATTATGGGTTAAGATTTATTTTTTCTCTACCTTGAATACTGCCTTGGGTGCATCGGTCAAGCTGGTATGGTCGAGTATTGCTGCAGTAGATTCACGCACCTGCATCATGATCTTCCTGATCTCACAGGTTCTTTCATTATGGCATTCTGCACATTTTGCATATGCAGTTTTACTCACGCAACTAATTGGTGCCAGCGGCCCGTCAAGAATGCGCACCACCTGTCCGACAAATATTTTATCAGGATGTTTACCCAGCTCATAACCGCCACCTTTGCCCATTTTACTAACGAGCAGGCCCTGGCGCTTGAGGTCAAGTAATATTAATTCAAGAAACTTTTTAGGGATGTTTTCTTCTTCGGCTAGTTCTGATATCAGCTTCGGTCCTTTTCCATAATTTTTAGCCAGGTAGAACATGGCCATCAAACCGTACTTAGCTTTTTTAGATAACATTGTTTTAAAGCATCAAATTTACCACTTTATTGCATAACTGGTAAAAAGGTAAATTTACCATATGAGAAAGAAAGCATTGATACGTGTAATATTTATCACGCTTTTCCCAGCATTGTTATATGGGTGTTTTCTCATTTCATTCAATCCACGCTTTAGTGAATTAACGCCACAACAACAACAACTCCGTCAACCAGAAGTATATTCCACTCCCGCCTATCAGAGAGCGTTAACCCATACCGATACAGTTAAAACATATGAAGACCTGAAATTATTTATTGCAGACGAGGAAGTTTTCAGAGATGTTCTGCTGATATCTAAATCCAATCTACTTTGGGTTGTGTTAAATAAAAATGGGTGCAATTACTTTGAAGACAGCATCGCGAGTATCCTTAACTTACATGAAAAATGTAAATTATATACTGACCTAAAATTCGTCTCAGCCGATTCATGGTTTGTTACTATATCATACAAACGACATCTAATTAATGCCGGCTATACAGATCCAATTTTCATCCTTGAACTTGATACAGCTATCAATGAAAACGATTTTAATGAACGCTGCAGGAAATTCATTGCCGCTTTTGATACTGAAAGGTCAAAAATTATTGATGAGGAAGACGGCGTAATTTATAACCTGATCTTTAATGAAAAAGATTCGCTTGTAGAAATAACAGAGGGAATGATAAGTGAAACAAAAATAAAAAGTTGCCTTTAATCATTAAATGGGATCAACATCGATGATAATATCCACCCTATTATGCGATGGATCCAAATGCAATTTTTCAATCTCAAGTTTCAGTATTTTTTTAATCTTTTCGGATTCAGTTCTGCGGTTTTCACCTTTAATAAGAATTTCTGAAAGGTATTTGTTCCTTATACGTGGAATTCCAGGAATAGCCGGTCCAAGTACGCTGCCACCAAAATATTTTTTCAATTGCGTAGCAAGATAATTTGATGTTTTATTTACCTGTTCCACTTTTCCATGTTTAAGTGTTAAACGAATGAGCCTGGTAAATGGGGGATAATTAAATTCTCTCCGTTCAGCAATTTCGCGTTCATAAAATCCCTTGTAATCATTGCGGATAACAAAATCCAAAACGGGATGTGTAACCTGCAGTGCCTGGATAATAACCATGCCTTTTTTATTTTTTCTGCCCGCCCGGCCGCTCACCTGTGTCATCATCTGAAACGCCCGCTCTGAAGCACGGAAATCAGAAAAATTAATTATCTGATCGGCACTCAATATGCCTACGAGATTTACATTATCAAAATCAAGTCCTTTTGTTACCATTTGTGTTCCTGCAAGGATATCGATCTCCCCATTTTCGAATTCACTGATCACTTTTTCATGCCCATGTTTAGATTTTATAGCATCGAGATCAAGCCTGCCGATCTTTGATTCAGGAAAAATATATTGTAATTCATCCTCTATTTTCTCTGTGCCAAAACCTTTGATCAAAATCCTGGTACTTGCACAAGCCGGACAAACTGTAACCGGTTTAATTTTATAATTGCAATAATGGCAACTCAATTCATCAAAGAATTTATGATAAACAAGGTTCACATCACAGTTGATGCACCGTGGTGTCCATCCGCATGCTTCACAAACAATATAGGGCGCATAGCCCCTCCTGTTTTGAAAAAGAATGACCTGCTCTTTATTATTTAATACCGATTTTATTTTACTGATCAGCCGTGAGCTGAAATGCGATTGCATCGTTTTATTTTTTTCTTCCTCCTTCAGGTCGACAATTTCAATTTCAGGCATGGCCATTCCTGCATAGCGTTCATATAATTTTATCAAACCAAATTTTCCCGTCAAAGCCTGGTAATATGTTTCTACTGATGGCGTGGCTGTACCCAGCAATACTTTTGCATTATGCAAATAAGCTAAATAAATAGCAGCATCTCTTCCATGGTACCGGGGACTGGGCTCGTGTTGTTTGTAAGAATAATCATGCTCTTCGTCAACCACAATAAATCCGAGATCATTAAATGGTAAAAACAAAGCCGATCTTGCTCCGAGAATAATTTTATATTCATTATTTAAAACCCGCTGCCATATCTCTATCCTTTCGTTCTGATTGAATTTCGAATGATAAACACCAATAATACTTCCAAATCGTTTTTTCAATCTGCTGATGATCTGAGCTGTAAGCGCTATTTCAGGCAACAGATAAAGCACCTGTTTTCCTTCAGCGACATATTTTTTTATGAGTTCGACGTAAATTTCCGTTTTTCCACTTCCGGTAACGCCGTGTAATAAAATGGTGTTTTTTTCTTCATAAAGCTGATGAATTGTATTCAATGCATTCTGCTGTTCTTCATTTAAATTAAAATCATCGATCAGGTCATTGCCATATAGTGTTAGTCTGCTTACTGTTTCATCCACTTCATCAAAAATTCCATTCTTCACCATCGTCTTCAGTACAGCCGGAGTAGCACCCGACTTTCGCAGCAATGTTGCTTTCTTAATTTTATTTGTCTCACCCGATAATTGATAATATATCATCAACACATTCAATTGCTTTGGAAATGCTTCGAGTTTATCAAATAAGGTTTTTAATTTTTCCTCATCGCGATAATTCCCGTTCAATAAAATGTATTTTTCCTTTTTTGGCGTATAAACTTCTTTTAGTTCCTCCTTCACAAATGCGATTCCTTTTTCAATCAGCGATTTAATTACAGGCTGAATTGTTTTTAACTGGAGAATTTGCTGAATATCTTTTAATGATAATTCTTTCTGTATCGACAGCGCCTCGGTAACGAGATATTCCTTATCATCGAGTTTTTGCGGGTCGATCTCTGCGTTTTGGTCCAAAACAATAATTGTCTCACTTCCGAGTTTATATGGAGCAGGGAGCGCCGCATTCATTACCTCACCAGTTGAACACATATAATAATCAGCCATCCAGTTCCAAAAATCTATCTGCACCTTATTTACAATATGCAAATGATCGGGTAATGCAATAATTTGTTTGACTTCGTAACCTGCAGGCTTCGTTGAATGAACTCTTGCTATTATTCCAGTATATGTTTTTTTCCTGAATGGAACTTCTGCTCGCATTCCAGGCTGAATTGCCGGGGTCAATTCTTCAGGAACCGAATAAGTATAATTCTTTTCGAGAGCAAAAGGCAGTATCACATCAACATAAACCGTATTCATTGCCGGGATAAATTTATATTTTGTAAAACTATTATAATATTGCTACTTTCATACGATGAACATAATAATAACAGGAGCCACCAAGGGAATAGGAAGAGCCGTTGCAATATTATTTGCCGAAAAAGGATTCAACATATGTGCATGCGCCCGAACCGCCTCCGATCTTGAAAATCTAAAAACAGAATTAATGAACATCAACCCTTCCATCCAAATAAATATTATGACTTGCGACGTTTCAAAAAAGAACGAAGTTTTTGAATTTGCCACATTTTGCATTAACCATTTAAAAACCATAGACATTCTTATCAACAATGCCGGAATATTTTTACCCGGTAATATTTATGATGAACCCGAAAGCACACTTGAAACTCTTATCGAAACAAATCTTTACAGTGCATACCATTTAACCAGAAAAATTGTTCCCGAAATGATTAAAGAAAAAAGGGGCCATATTTTTAATTTATGTTCAGTTGCAAGTATAAATGCTTATGACCAGGGAGGGAGCTATGCGATCTCAAAATTTGGCTTATTGGGATTTTCAAAAAACCTGCGCTATGAATTAATGGAACATAAGATCAGGGTGACAGCAATTGTAGCTGGTGCAGTACTTACTGAGTCGTGGGCAGGCACAACATTACCTGAAAGTCGTTTTATACCGTCTGAAGATATTGCCAAACTTATTTTTTCAGCATGGGATACTTCAGAGAGTACGGTTGTTGAAGAAATATTGATCAGGCCAATGGATGGAGATATTTGAAATGCGGAATGCGAAATGAACAAAATGCGGATTTGAACAGCCGCCAAAAACTAATTGAATTCGAAAAGGAATAAAGAACATTAAATTGAGATGCGGAAGTGTTATTGAGGAAATATAGACCAGGTTGAGATAAGGGGATATTTGAAAATGCAGTTCATTATTTCTACCTTTAATTAGTTAATAATTCCTACTATGAAATACTTTGTACTCCCCATATTTTTCTCCCTACTAATATATCCTGATGTTTTTTCGCAGGCACCCGAAGTGGAATGGGACAATACCATCGGAGGATTTGGCTATGATAGATTAACCTCGGTAACTCAAACTACATCAGATGGCGGATATATTGTATGCGGACACTCTGAGTCATACATCTCGGGAGACAAAACGGAAGCAAATATCGGAGGTTCAGATTTTTGGATTATCCGTTTAGATGCAGATGGAAATATCCTTTGGCAAAATACAATTGGGGGTTCAGGCAACGACGGAGTTTATTTACCATATTCTAACATAGTCATTAAACCTACAGCAGATGGTGGATATATTTTGGGTGGAATGTCAAATTCAAATATTTCTGGAGATAAAACCGAAAATAATCTTGGCGGGTATTATGATTATTGGATTCTTAAACTGGACGCTTTTGGAAATATTAGTTGGCAAAATACTATCGGTGGTGCTAATGATGATATCCTTGTTGATTTATCACAAACCTCAGATGGTGGTTATATTATTGGTGGACATTCAGGGTCTTCCTTATCCTTTGATAAAACTGAATATAATTTAGGAGGTTATGATTACTGGATAATAAAATTAGACTCCGTTGGCAATATTATGTGGCAAAATACGATTGGAGGAGGAGACGTCGATGCCCTTCATAATATACGTCAGACATTAGATGGTGGATATATAATAGCGGGTCATAGCGATTCTGATATTTCAGGAGATAAAACTGAAACCCATTTGGGGTTTAGCGATTACTGGATTGTAAAACTGGATTCGCTGGGGAATATTACCTGGCAAAATGATCTTGGAGGTATTGGCCTGGAAGCAGATGCTAAGGTCGTTCAATGCCCTGATGGAAATTATATTGTTGCAGGTTATTCAAGCTCAGATATTTCTGGCGACAAAACTGAAAGCTATATTGGAATAGGGCCAAACAATTACGATTTCTGGGTTTTAAAATTAGACAGCGTTGGAAAAATAATCTGGCAAAATACGATTGGGACAGAAGCCTACGAATATTTTGGCAGCATCGAAGCAACTCCCGACAATGGATGCATTTTCGGTGGTTCAGCTTATGGTGGTATCTCCGGCGATAAAACTGAACCCTGCCTTGGTAATAATGACTTTTGGATTATACGCTTGGATGCAAATGGTAATATTGTTTGGCAAAATACAATAGGTGGTTGGGATAATGATGCATTAGCCGATATCAAACTGGCGACAGACGGTGGGTATATTTTGGGTGGTTATTCAAATTCACTCGCATCATTTGATAAATCCGAAAATTATGTCGGGCCTTATACTAATAATGATTATTGGGTTGTGAAGCTTGAGCCTGAATGTACTTATTATACTTTTTACCGCGATGCAGATGATGATGGCTTCGGTAGAATTGATTCCACAATAAGTTTATGTGATACCATTCCACCCGCTGGTTATGTGACTGACAATACAGATTGCATTGACACAAACGGTCTGGTATTTCCCGGCGCCGCTGAATTATGCAACGCAATGGATGATAATTGCGACGGATTGATCGATGAAGGATTATTAATGCTTACTTATTATTTGGATTATGATAGCGATGGATTTGGGAATGATACTGTATTTATTACCACCTGCAATTTAATTCCACCTGCGGGATATGTTGCGGATGCTACCGATTGTAACGACAATAACAATTTGCTCCACGAACCAACATTATATTTTGCTGATGCCGACGGCGACCTTTTTGGCGATTATTTTATTTCGGATTTATTCTGTTCACTCGTTGCTCCACCCGGATATGCAACAAATAATCTCGATTGTGATGATGGAAATATTTTGGTCAACCCGGTAACCAATGAAGTTTGCAATTCGGTGGATGATAATTGCAACATCTTGATAGATGAAGATATTCCTGTTCAAACATTATTTATAGATGTTGACGGTGATTTGTACGGAGATGAATTGATTGATAGCATTACCTGCATGCTGGAACTTTTTGGCTATGTTTCAAACAATTTAGATTGTGATGATAATGATTCACTTGTTTATCCGGGTGCACCCGAAATATTCAACGGCATTGACGACAATTGCAACAAACTGATTGATGAAGGGGTTGATGTAGAAGGTTTGTTTTTAGACAATATTAAAATATATCCGAATCCGGTAAATGATATTTTATTTATAGAAACTGAAAATAACATTTATCCTTTTGTTGAAATAATAAACCTGGCTGCTGATATCATTTATTCGGCTAAGCTGAGTTCATTATTTACCGCAATAAATATGTCTGATTATCCTGCGGGAATATATGCGGTGCAGATAAAAACAAATACAGGAATTATTACAAAGAAAATTGTGAAAATATAAAAATGGCATAGTCACGAGTGTGGAAACACGAGTGACGAGTGACAGGAGACTACAATCACCCCACTCCTCCGTGAACCTTTGTGAATCTCTGTGCATCAAAACTTCTGTGAACCTCTGGGCTCTCTGTGCTTCAAACCTCTGTGCTTAAATTAAAACTCCGGGTTCTCTTTCTTACGCTTTTTGTAGTTGCGGAACCAAAGATACCCCACCACCGCAAACGCCAGATAAGGCATTACCAATAAATAAATAATTCCCGTGTTTAATGTCCTGCTTTGGAAGTTACCCTCCTTTACTCCCTCCTCAGCTGCTATCTTACACATGGCACATTGAGCTGAAAGATCTGTGCTGATGGCTGCAAGAACAAATAGTAAAAAAATCAGGATGAATACACGCAATTGCATACTACAAAGTTAGCTGTTAATGATTATAGTAAGGAGATATCATGAAATAAACAATTACTCCTGTTACAGATACATAGAACCACAATGGCCAGGTAATTCTTGCGATCTTTTTATGCCTGTCAAACTTTTCAGTCAACGCTCTTGATAACGAGATCAAAATAAAAGGCATGATACAGGCAGCAAGAATGATATGCGAAATAAGGATGGAATAATAAATAGTTTTTTTATTACCTAAGAGCGCATTTTCGTCATCACTTAATTTCCCGTTATGATCAATATCACCAAATACCGTTGCATCTGCAGATGTATGGTATAAAACATAGGAGATCAAAAATAAAGCAGAGAGGGAGAAGGCTGTCATCATACAAAATTTATGGGCCTTTCTGTTTTTCGATAGTATAAAGTATAAACCCGCACCTAATAATATCGCTACGGATGAATTGAGGATTGCATGAAATTTAGGGAGAAAGGTGACATCAATATTCAAATTAATTGCCGGTGTGTAAAAAAGAACAGCAACAAGTACAGGAACTGCAACTGAAACAATAAAAATGATCCTGTTGATACTTCTTTCACTCATTCGTTTCATCTTTGAACACCAAATAATTGATATCCTGTATCAGTGCTTTTACCTGTAATGAATCTGTTCCTGAGTAAAAGCCGCGAATGTTTCCTTTTTTATCGACGAGGGTAAATTTATCTGAATGCCCTTCAAAAGATCCTTCAGCATTTTTTACTATGGTGAAAAAGCCTTTTTCTCCCAGCTCAAAAATTTCATCCTGGCTCCCCCTCAAAAAATGCCATACTTCATCATTCGCTTTGTATTTAATTGCAAACTGTTTTAGCATCTCTACTGAATCAGTTGCCGGGTTCAATGAAAATGAAAGTATCTTAAATGGAATTTGGTGGTTGAGTGAATTTTGCACCTTTTCAAGCTGAGCAGTTGTAATGGGGCAATAGGCTTCGCAGGTGGTATAAAAAAAATCGGCCACAAAAACTTTTCCTTCAATATCATTATTGGTGATCGCAGTTCCGTTCTGATCAGTAAATTTAAATTGTGGGATATGATTTACTGAATCTTTTAAATAGGATGAATGCTGGTAGGCATCGGTAATTTTATTTACATTGTTCTGTCTGTCGGCATAGGGAAGATATACAAATATGAAAAATAAAATAAAAGCAACCCCTACTCCACCGGCAATCAAAATGTTGTTCCTTTTTTTCATTGTTTCTTGAGTTTATTCAATAAATACAGGATGTCATTATACAAGTCATGAAACTGTTGTTCATCCAAGGGATCGTAAGCCCCTCTTATATTTCCCAATCCATCTACCAGGTAAACTAACCTAGGGCAAACAGAATCAGTTTCAGTAATTGAAGATTTTTGGAAATAATTGTTTGTGGCAATGAATAATTTATTTCCAGAAGAATCGGGGCTATTTACAAAGTGCCAGATCTCTCTTGCAGCATATCTTTCAGCCATGATGGCCAATTGAGGCTGTTGATCTTCCACCGGATGGAGTGTATGTGATATGATTCGAAATCCCTTTGTTTTTCCATAATAATCTTCCTGTATCTCAAATAATTTTCTTGCCTTATCATCATTTAATGTTCCGCAGGAATACGTTTCAAAATCAATGACACAAACTTTGTTGCCCATTCCGGATTTTGTGATCGTATCGCCGCGATGGGATATGGAAAAATAATCAGGAAGCTGTTGCAGATCTGTAACTATCAGCCTATTGCTTGCCGGAGCTTCGGCCCTTGTATTAAATCCTTGTTTGAGAAATAAAACTGATATCAGGGGAAGCACTACGATTATGACCAGCATTACGGCTACCCATAAGCGGCCCCTTTTTTTCACCATGGTTAATTAAGTATATTCCATAATTCCTTTGAGTCGAGCCAATAATGTCCTTCCCATAAAAATGCAATAATACCCCATATTAAAAATAAAAATGGAGCAAGTATAGTTACCGCCATCGCTTTTAATTCATACTTTAAATGCATGAATTCGCTCATAATAAAATATGCCTTCAAAGCACTTAATGCAATGTACAACATATTCAACCCCATTTTTGGCGATTCATGAAACCACTTATAATGCGACAAGGCCGCTGTTATTTCAATTGCAGTAACAATGGCAAGCACACCACATACCCGCCAAACTCTTTTTCTTGATTCTTCTTTAGTTAAATGCGACATACAATCTTAATTTTTTTAGAATAAATAAAATGCAAGGAAAACGTAAACCCAAACCAGATCAACAAAGTGCCAGTACAATCCGAGTTTCTCTATCATTTCATAGTGACCGCGTTTATGGAATACACCCTTGTAAGTTGAAATAAATGCCCAGCTATTTAATAATATCCCAACACTTACATGGAAGCCGTGAAAGCCAGTGATGAGAAAAAATAATGCGCCGAATGAATTTGCACCGAATGGGTTTGATGTTGGCGTCATATGTTCATCAACAATTAAATGGTGCCATTCCCAGGCCTGGCTCAGTACGAAAGTCAACCCGCCAAGAATTGTCAGGAACATCCACTTCATTACACCATTGCGATTCATATTTTGCCCTTCCTGCACCGCACGCACCATAGTAACCGAACTAACGATGAGCGTGAACGTCATAAACGTTACAAATATCAGCGGTGCATGATGAAAGCCTGGTCCTGAGCTGAATACCTCATTCGGATCGGGCCATGACGCAAGGTTGCCTTCCACGTGTTTTGGCTGACTTGTCCTGATTGCGCCGTATGAAATCAATAATCCTGCAAAAGTGAACGTATCGCTGATCAGGAAATACCACATCATGATCTTCCCATAGCTGACACGAAAGGGCGAATCGCCTCCGTCCCATAATTCTTTTGCAGTTGGTTTTGCCGTTGCTTCCAAAGTGCTTTTTTTAATTGTTTATTAAAAAGAAAAAATAAAGGTATACCCATAATATCCCGACAAAATGCCAGAATGTCATTAATACTTCCAATCCGATCACTTTTTCCCTGTCTACTTCAACAACATTATTTATTACGCTCATTGATGATCTGGTAAAAGCGAGTATAGAAAATACCAACAAAGCAATTACTCCACCGGCAACGTGTAAAAAGTGTGCACCGGATATTACATAAATAAATGAGCCGGCAACATTTCCGCTCAAAGCAATTCCGGAATGCACCAATTGTTCCCAGCCCTGGATCTGCAATGTTAAAAATGATGCTCCTAATATTAATGTGAGTATAATAAATCCTTTGTATAAACTTATTCGTCCCGATTTAAATGATAAATAGGCAGCGTGCATTGATGCAGAGCTAAAAACAATCACAATCGTGCTGATGGTAAATA
>JBIOHA010000018.1:0-18640 GCA_044448625.1 Chitinophagales bacterium
ATCATATATTGCATATTCATTAAAATTTCCGGAAATAATGTTTAAAATACATGAGGCAGGATTAGGAGAAATAATTAATTGGTTATCTTCCTGATCATCAATTGTGGTTAGCGGTAATGCTGCACCGGCTTCCGCTACAAATATTGATTCATTGAAACCACTTTCTGTTACAATACATCTGAACAACGGTCCTTTATAGCCCTCTTTAAACCACCAGTACGAAGACATGATACTATAATTACATCCAAGGCTATCGACAACCTTAACTCTGAGGACATCTTCGAAGATACCGCCAGGCAATATCAAAGTTCCATATCCATCTACTGTCGCTTCCGAATAACCGTTAAAGTCTCCTATATCCCCGAAAATTCCATCATCACAATGTCCATTGAATTCCGATAAATAATTGTCGTTGTAGGTCATAGGAAACTTAAATAGGGTGTAGGGAGTAAAAAATATCATGCTGAGTTCAAAACCACCGATACGACAAAATGAAAAATTATCTGCATCGGTAAGCATTTGTCTTTCTGTAGTACTAAAAGGCTGGAAAAAGGCTGGAGTTTCTACAATTATCTGATAAGAATTTTTGTTGCCACAGTTACTGCCTTCATTAAAATACACCTGCATGTTTACTTCTCCTTCGCGAGCTGAAAAATTCCAAACAACATCCTCCCCCGCTGGACCGGGGTTAAAGCTGGTTATATCTTGACCATAAAAGCCAATGGAATCCTCACCGGTAAATTCCATAACTGTTGAGCTGATCACAGGTTGAGATCTTAGTAAAACAGGATGAATGCAAATTACTGCAAAGAGGAGATTGAAAAGTGATTTCATAATCAGTGGGTTTTATTAGAATAAAGATAATAAAAAACTTATCAGGACATCTGCCCTCTATTTCTCATCTTCCCCTGTACCCATCATCTTCATAATTTCTTCACTCACACACCTACAGAACTAAATCCTCCATCGTGATATAAATTCTGCATCGTGATCATTTTACTGAGATCTGAAAAAAGGAAAACGCAATAATCTGCGCATGCTTCGGCAGTTGCATTTCCCAGCGGAGACAATTTATCAGCATAATTATAAAATGCATCAAATCCCTTTACGCCACTACCGGCAGTGGTCCACGTTGGTGATTGAGAAACTGTATTCACCCTTACCTTTCTGAATTTTCCATAATGATATCCGAAACTCCTTGCAATACTTTCCAAAGCGGCTTTCGCCTCAGCCATATCACTATAGCTTGGGAATGTTCGTTGTGCAGCGATATAGGTGAGGCCTAATACCGATCCCCATTCGTTGATTGCATCTTTTTTAAATGCTGTTTGTAACACTTTATGAAAACTGATGGCAGAAACATCCAGTGTCTTCATCAAAAATTCATAGCTGAGATCGGTATATGGCCGACTTTTTCTTACATTAGGACTCATGCCTATGGAGTGCAGGATAAAATCAATTTTTCCACCCAGAAATTCTGTTGAGCGGTCAATCAATTTTTCAAGGTCTTCAACGAGGGTGGCATCAGCAGGAATGATCTCCGTTTTGCATTTTTCCGCGAGCTGTTGTATTGCTCCCATGCGCATGGCGATAGGTGCATTGGTTAGAGTGAACGTTGCCCCTTCTTCATTACATTTTTCCGCAACCTTCCACGCAATCGAACTTTCATCTAATGCGCCGAAAATAATTCCTCTCTTACCTTTCAAAAGATCATGACCCATAAAAAATGATGGTTGGTTTAGCTGCTAAAATACAAAGATTTAGATTTCCCAACAGCCGCAAGTAATACCCTTTTGAATTCAAAGCCTTGTATGCGATTTATTTTTCGGCTTTTATAGTGGTAGCATTAATTCGACTTCGGGAGAAGGAAAAAACTATGGTGTTATCCTGATCCTGTTTTTTTTCTTTTTCGCTTTTTCGTAGGCTATTTTTCTGTATTTATCCGATAGCATTAAAAAGGTAACCTCGGTTTCATCTTTTGACGAGGGGGTATCAGAAATGCTGTAACTGCCCTTTTGGGCAATATCTGAAAGCTTGCCATTTTTAAAAATATAACGGCCGGTGTAATGAGACTTAATTGTGTCGGGATCTATTTTAGGAACGGCAGTGGCGCTGTATAATTTTTGGGTTTCATTTATAAGTGTTATCGTATCGTTCCAATAAAAATATTCACGGCTTACATCGCCGAAATTAAAACCAAACCATGTTTCTATCTTATAGAGCGCATTGTCTTGGAAGTACGCTTTGAAAGTGGCACCCTGTTCAGGCATAGCAGTTACAAATGAGGTATCATTTATAAAAATATAATATGCTTTAATTTTTTTTGAACTGCCCTGGCTGAACCCTGCTAACATGAGCGGGAACAATAAGGAGAAAATAAATATTCTTTTCATTGTATAATTGCCGTAAAGTTAAACTATAAAATGCTGATGCGTTAATTTTGTAATATGTCGGAAACCAGGGATAAGCGGCAACTGATCAAAAATCCTGCTATAATAATTGTTAATTTTTTGATGGCGGGAATCGTATTATTGTTTGTTGGACTTGCTTACGGATACATTTTCACTATGGGTTCCAACTGGCTGGAATTTAAATTGCCTAAAATTTTCTGGTTGAGTACTGCCAGCATTATTTCAGTGAGTATTTTATTGAGGAGTACTTTAAAATTTTATGACAGCGATAAGCCGGCCAAATTAAAGCGCAACATTTTAGCCGCACTCATCATGGCGTGCTTGTTTGTGTTTTGCCAGGTCTCAGGATGGATCACGTTGCAAAAACAGGGAATAGTGCTCGATACCTCACCCTCGGTTTCTTATTTATACGTTTTAACCGGGTTGCATATTTTGCATGTGCTGGCTGGAATAATTTTTTTAGTTGTTGCCGTTGTCCGTTCATATTTGAATACGGCAAATGAGGTAAGCTCGCTTTTATTTTTTTCAGATCCAGTAAAACGCACACGGCTAAAATTATTAAATACCTATTGGCATACCATAGATTTTTTATGGGTGTTTCTTTTTCTAGCTTTTCTTTTTCACCATGCATAAAAAAAACCCCTCTGAATACTCAGAGAGGTTTGTTTCACTCCTTAACCAACTTTATTACTCGTCTTTATTTTTAGCATGCTTGCGCTGCAATTTTGCTTTTGCTTCTTCTTTGCTCCCGGCTTTTTCAATGATCTTCTCTTTGTTTGCGATCACTTTTTCCTTTTTTGTAGTGTCAGCATCTTTTGCCTGCTTTTTGTCCATGATATAATCTTTTGCTTCAGCTTTTGAATCAGCATTTGCTTTTATCTGGTCTTTATGCTTTAACACCTGTGCTTTCTTTGAAGGATTTGCTTTCATTTTTTTGGCTACCTGAGATTTTCCACCTTGCTGGGTGATTATTTTTTGCTTCTGCTCAGGAGTGGCACTCTGCAGTTTTTCTTTTTTCGTTTTATCTCCATCACCTTCAGCAGTCTGTGCGTATGTGTTGCTTGCAATCATGGCTAATGCAATTGTGAGGGTCAACATTAATTTTTTCATAATCTTAATTTTTGAGTTTAATTGGTATGCGGACAATTTTACGAAAACCATGCCAGAGTCAGTTGGCAGTCGCAGTGGGCAGTTGGCAGAGGCGAATCCGTTCAAACCCTGCAAACCCTGCCAACCCTGCCAACCCTGCAAACTTTGTCAACCCTGCCAACTTTGTCAACCCTGCCAACCTTCACACCTTCATACCCTTCCCACTTTTCAAACTACTTGACATCTGAACTCTGAACCCAGAACCCAGAACCCAGAACCCAGAACCCAGAACTCCGAACAACAGCTTAAATTTGCAAACATTTAGTATTTCGGGATGTAGCTCAGCCCGGTAGAGTACACGTCTGGGGGGCGTGGGGTCGCAAGTTCGAATCTTGTCATCCCGACTTTGATAAAGCTGCTTTTGGGCAGCTTTATTTATGTTCCACCCGTTAATGTTTATTAATATAGAATTGAATGACCATTTTTGCATACTAAAATATATCGGGCATTGGTTTAAGCCCTAGGTTTTTCCGGAACTATGAATTTTGTATACCCTGCATTTTTATTTGGACTCATTGCACTGGCCATTCCGGTTATCATCCATCTGTTTAATTTCAGAAGATTCAAAACGATATATTTTACGAATGTGCGGTTCCTGAAAAATATCCAGGAAGAAACGGCGACAAAAAATAAATTAAAGCACCTGCTCATTCTCATTAGCAGAATGCTTGCTCTTGCATTCCTGGTCTTTGCCTTTGCCCAGCCATTTATCCCTTCGGCGAATTCAGAAAACAGATCAGCAAAGCGGGCGGTTGGAATTTATATCGACAACTCATTCAGCATGGAATCTGTAATTGACGATGAGCAGTTAATTAATGTAGCAAAAAGAAAAGCAGAAGAAATTGTGAACGGATTTACGGTTGACGATAAATTTCAATTACTCACCAACGATCTTGAATCTCGGCATCAGCATATACTCAGCAAGGATGAAATGTTACAAATGATCGCTGGTATTCAGATCAGCCCCGAGGTGAGATCAATGGATGAGATTTTTAAAAGGCAGCGTGATATTCTCAATCGCGAGGATGCCGACGTACAAAAAATTGTTTACGAGCTGAGCGATTTTCAGAAAAATGGCGGGATCATAGAAAATGATTCTTCAATTCAGATCAACCTGGTTCAGTTGAAAAGCAGTAATCAGCGGAATTTAACTATTGATTCGGCGTGGTTCATTACACCGGTTCAAATGGTAAATCAGCAATCCCAATTATGTATCAGAATAAAAAATTATGGTGAAGATGAAATTAAGAATGCACCGGTAACACTGAAATTAAATGGTCAAATTAAGTCGTTGACCGATGTTTCTGTAGCCTCAAACAGCGAAGAGACCGATACGCTTTCATTTACTATCAGTGAAACGGGCTGGTATAATGGCGACATCAGCATCAAAGATTACCCGGTAACATTTGATGATATGCTTTATTTCACATTTAAGCCCGTGAGTAAGATCCCTGTTTTAAGTATCAATGGATCAAAAGAAAATCAATTCATCCAGCCGCTATATGGAAACAATCCATTGTTTTTCATAAAAAATAATGCAGCAGCTCAAATTGAATTCAGTGAACTGGATAAATACGACCTCATTATTTTAAATGAAATAAAAACTATTTCAGGCGGATTGTCGCAGGCACTTACTGAACAATTGGAAAATGGAGCAAATATTTTGATCCTCCCTGCATTCGATATGGATGTTAATTCAATTAATCAATTTTTGCAAAATAGCAAAGCGGCCACTTATAATAATATTGTTAAGCAAAGAAGGAATGTTACTGAAATAAATACCAGGATCCCATTATTTGCAGATGTATTTGACAAAGTACCTGGAAATTTATCGATGCCTTATGCCGACCAAAGCTTTGAGATCAATTCTTTTTCGCAAACCGTGGAGGAACCGATCATGCTTTTCGCAGATAAAAAACCTATGATGGCAAGATACCCTGCGGGTGAAGGGGTAATTTATTTATCGGCGGTGCCACTTGATCGAAACATTACTGATCTGCCGGTTCAGGTGAATTTATTTGTTCCGATGATGTATAAGATCGCATTGAGCACTCAAAAAAAATCGGCATTATATACCAACATCGGTGAAACAAAATGGATCGATCTGAAGGATATTCAGCTTGCGGGAGATCAAACATTAAAAGTAAAAAGTGCCGATAATGAATTTATTCCCGAAATAAGAAAAGCAGGAAATATTACAGAGATCAACTTGAGCACATATACAAACCTTGCAGGTATTTATTCCATTTCTGGCGGATCAGGTGCTTCGGAGGCAACTGCACAAACACTGGCCCTGAATTACAACAGAAGTGAATCGGAGCTTTCATTTTTCTCAAATGATGAACTGAAAGAAAAATATAATGCTGCTAATTTCAACATCATTGATGATATTGACCGCGACTTTTCAAATGTGGTTACACAGCTAAACGAAGGAACACCCTTGTGGAAATTTTGTATTATATTTGTCCTCATATTTCTTGCAGCTGAGATCGCATTAATCCGTTTGCTGCCGTAGTAAATAAAAACTATGCACTTCATTATCCAGGGAGTAAAGATCATCGACCCAACTTCACCTTTTAATCAGTTAGTTAAAGACATTCGTATTCACAATGGCAGGATCATAGAAATTGATGACCGCCTGCATGGTGCTGACGACGAAGATATATTTGATTTTACAGGCAAATTTGTTTCTCCGGGCTGGTTTGATATGATGGCTTCATTTGGTGATCCTGGTCACGAACATAAAGAAACTATTCAGTCGGGCGCAAATGCAGCAACTTATGGTGGATTTACTTCCGTTTGCCTGATGCCCAACACCATCCCGGCACTGCATTCAAAATCGGAGATCGAATATATCATCAACAGGTCAAAATCGGAATTAATAAATATTTACCCCTACGGCGCAATAACAAAAAAAAGAGAAGGCAGCGAGCTTACCGAAATTTATGATATGCATCATGCGGGAGCGATCGCATTTACCGATGCTGATGTTGCAGTGAACGACGGAGGAATATTAATGCGCAGTTTATTATATGTAAAACCTTTTGGAGGAGTAATTATAAATATTCCCAAT
This sequence comes from Chitinophagales bacterium, assembly GCA_044448625.1. Lineage (GTDB taxonomy): Bacteria > Bacteroidota > Bacteroidia > Chitinophagales > BACL12 > UBA7236. The sequence continues at coordinate 6,634 of JBIOHA010000018.1, forward strand.
AATCATTCAGAAGTTGGCAATGCCAGTGTTAATGAAGGGAACATGAGTGTTCAGTTAGGGATGTATGGAATACCCGAGGTACTGGAAGAAATTATGGTGATCAGGGATATTAAACTGGCAGAATACACGCAATCAAAATTACACCTCGGAATTATTTCAAGTGCAGCATCATTAAATCATATCCGCGAAGCAAAAAATAAAGGAATTCACGTCACTGCAGGTGTTAGTGCCTACCAGATCTATTTTGATGAAAGTGAATTGCACGACTACAATACGAACTATAAAGTAAATCCACCGCTGCGCACAAAACAGGATGTTGAAGCAATAAAAGCTGGTTTAAAAGATGGAACCATTGATGTGATCTGCAGCTACCACTTACCGCATGAAAGTGATGTGAAAGATGTTGAATTTGAAAACGCAGCATTCGGAATGGAAAGTATAGAGGCAACATTTGGAGCGGCAAACAGTATGCTTAAAGAGATGATGTCAATTGAAGAGATCATAAATAAAATTGCTATAAATCCACGTAAAATACTCAACATCGCAATTCCATCAATCGATAAAAATAATTTAGCCGAACTCACGATATTTGACGGTAGCACCGAATGGCAATTTGGAAAAGAACATTTAAAAGGCCGGTCAAACAATACAGGGTTTACAGGGAAAACATTGAACGGTAAACCACTTGCAATTATTAATAAATCCAGGATAAAAATCTTATGATATGGAAGAAACAATAGACATTAAACCATCCGACACGAAGGCACGCACCAACATTATTTTAAGGAACGGGCTATTATTTGTTTTTATCCTTATCATAATAATGTTGATCACCCACATGTTTAGAGAAACCATGATGGAAAAGAGCAACCAGATCGCCTGGATAGAATACCTCATGTTGCTTGTTGCAATAATCATCACACAAATGCAGATAAGGCAGAAAGTGTATGATGGTAAAATGGCATATGGCCAGGCTTTTGGGTCGGGGATGCTTTTTGTTGCTCTGGTTGCAGCTGTTTTCTCGGTATTTACCTTAATATTTTATTTATTTATCGGGCCTGAAGTATTAAATGAAATGAAAGTGATAGCAGAAAATACTTTGCGGGAGCAGGGAATGGATGAAACTGAAGTGAAGAAAAGAATGGATTTTACTGTAAAAATATTTACACCTGTAGGTATGTTCGTTGTTTCACTTGTTGGATATTTATTTGTTGGAACAATACTTTCATTAATAGCTTCAATATTCACACAACGTTCGCGATAAATGCAGCTATCTCTTATTATTCCCGTATTAAATGAAGAGGAAAGCCTTCCTGAGCTAACCCAATGGATAGAACGTATAATGCAGGAAAATAAATTTTCTTACGAGATAATTTTTGTTGATGATGGAAGTAAAGACAACAGCTGGAAAATTATTAATGATCTGAACAAAATAAATTCCGCAGTCAAAGGAATTAAATTCAGAAGAAATTACGGGAAATCAGCAGCATTGAATGAGGGCTTTGAATTGGCACAAGGTGATGTTGTAATTACAATGGATGCCGATATGCAGGACAGCCCCGACGAAATTCCCGGTTTATATAAAATGGTGGTGGATAATGATTTTGATCTTGTGAGCGGCTGGAAAAAAACAAGACACGATCCTGTTTCAAAAACAATTCCGTCGAAATTTTTTAACAGAACAACTTCACTTATAACCGGAATTAAATTACACGATTTTAATTGCGGATTGAAAGCATATAAAAAGGCAGTAGTTAAAAGTATTGAGGTGTATGGAGAAATGCACCGCTATATTCCACTCATCGCACGAACGGAAGGGTTTAATAAAATAGGTGAAAAAGTAGTGGAACACAGGGCACGTAAATATGGTAAATCAAAATTTGGGTGGGAAAGATTTATGAAAGGATTTCTTGATCTAATATCAATCATGTTTGTTTCCAAATTCGGAAAGAAACCAATGCACCTTTTTGGCACCATGGGATTTTTATCCTTTTTGGTAGGAGGAATAATTACGATCTGGCTGATCACTGATAAGCTGATCAAAATGAATTCCGGCGAAAAATTCCGGCAGGTTACCGATCAGCCATTGTTTTACATTGCCCTTGTCGCCATAATTGTTGGCGTGCAATTATTTGTTGCCGGATTTATCGGTGAACTGGTTACCAGGAACTCTCCTGTAAGAAATAGCTATCAGGTGGATAAAAGGGTAGGGGTGTAATGAAAATAATATTACTCGGAACGGCATGGCCTTATCGCGGTGGACTCGCATCGTTTAATGAAAGGCTTATTACCGAGTTTATTAAAAATGGTCATGATGCCGAGATCATCACTTTTACAGTGCAATATCCCACTGTGTTATTTCCCGGAAAAACGCAATACTCTACCTCTCCACCTCCATTTGAAATTAAAATTGACAGGAAGGTAAATTCTATAAACCCGCTTAACTGGAGAAATACAGCTAAGGAGATAAAAGGCATGGCTCCAGACCTGTTGATCATTAAATACTGGATGCCGTTTATGGCGCCTTGTTTTTCTGTAATTGCAAAAATTGTGAAGCAGAATAATAAAACAAAAGTGATATGTATTGCCGATAATATTATTCCGCATGAAAGGAATTTCTACGACAATTTACTCACCCGTAGATTTATTCGCCAATGTGATGCATTTGTTGTAATGAGCAAAACTGTTTTAAGCGATTTGAAGAAATTCGATCAAATGAAGCCGGTTGCTTTAACGCCACATCCTTTATTTGATAATTTCGGAGGGAAGATCACAAAAGGACTGGCCTGCGAAAAACTGCATCTCGACCCTCTTAAAAACTATATTTTATTTTTTGGCTTTGTTCGCGAATACAAGGGATTGGATATTCTGTTAAAGGCATTTGCCGACGAAAGATTAAAAGCATTACCACTGGAATTAATTATTGCCGGAGAATATTACTCTGGTGAAAAGGAATGCAGACAATTGATGGAAGATCTGAAACTGGGCGACCGCATCATTCAATTCAATCATTTTATTCCCGATGAAGAAGTAAAGAATTTTTTCTGTGCTGCCGATATCGTTGTTCAGCCATATAAACATGCCACACAAAGCGGAGTTACTCAAATCGCCTATCACTTTGATGTGCCGATGATTGTTACTAATGTTGGGGGATTAAGTGAGATGGTGCCGGATAATAAAGTGGGCTACGTGGTTAACCCTAAACCAAATGAAATCGCGGATGCGCTGGTGGATTTTTATTCCAACAATAAAAAAGCCCTTTTCATTGAAAATATTCGCGAAGAGAAAAAAAGATTTGGCTGGGATAAAATGATGCAAACAATAATTGATCTGTCAAACAAGGTTGATTAAGCAGTTATTATTTTCTTCAGTAAATAATATAACGGCAATCCACCGATAAATATCAGGAAACCAATAAGGGCAGAATGGCTGTCGTCAATAATTGTATTATAGGTAACAAATAATAAAGTGACCATAAATAATATTGGCAGCACCGGAAATAACTTCATTTTAAAACCGGAATAATCAGGCGCAGATCTTTTTCTTAAAATAAATATAGCCGCTGCAGCACTTGCAAGACTTATACTGTCGATAAACAAAACATAGGTAACGATCTTATCAAAACTTCCTAAAAGGAATACAGAAGCTACCATCACTGTAATAAAAAAACTAAGCCCGAATTCCTGAACCTGAGTTTTTGTATTTACCTTTTTGAATATTGGTGGCAGGATCTTTTCGTCAGCCATTGCATAATACACCCGTGGGTTGCTCATTACGGAAGTATTCAAAAATCCCAGTACGGACGTAAATAATACTACGGAAATTATCGTTGCGCCTATCGGACCGAAAAATGCCTGAGCCAGCGTGCTGGCAACCAATGGCGAATTTTTCATATTTTCAAAACCAATAACATTGATATATGCAAAATTCAACAGGAGATATAAAAAGATAACAATGCCAACGCCCATAAATATGGCTTTTGGAATATTCCGGTTTGCCTGTTCAACATCGGCACCGAAATTAACGGTTTGCTGATAACCACCGTAAGTAAAAAAAATGGAGATCAGGCAAATGCCAAATGAACGGATAAAATCTGGTTCGTGAGATGTGAGCGGAGGATACTCTGTTGATCGGATCACATGATGATCACCAAAAATAGCGAGACAAAAAATCAGTATCATCACTATCTTTAAAATGCTGAGTACATTTTGTGTTCTGGCGCCCATTTTAATTCCCGCATAATTAATTGCGAATAATAAAATGATGATCGAAACTGCTATGATCTTAATTATCGTTTCGGGGTTTGTTGCTCCGGGAAATAAAACCGGTGTGATATATTCTGCTCCGATTATTGCAACACCCGCACTGCTTCCTGCATTTATAATTACCTGGCTCCAGTTGAGCATGAATGCATAAGCGGGATGATAAGCATAAGAAAATATTTTATAATAACCACCGGCGGCAGGAAGCCTTGCGCCAATTTCTGCAAAAGTAAGCGCACCGCAAATGGATATCAGTCCGCCAAATATCCAGGCTGCATAAAAAATAAATTCATTTTCTGCTTTTTGTGCTACAATTGCCGGAGTCCTGAAAATACCAACGCCAATTACCAAACTCACTACGATCATTGTGAGGTCGAAGAGTTTTAGTTGTGGTTTTATATGCATGGTTTCACGCAAAGACCTTTAGACTACAATTGAATTAAAAGGCGGCTTAAATTTAATCTGCGAAAAATTAAACAGTACTATTACATTTTCCCGGCTGTTAATTGGTACATTGTTACATTTTCAAATCGGTACATTTCATCTGTTTAAATCCGCCCAATCAGCGTCATCCGCGTTCCCTTTTCACATATTCTTAATTATCTCCTCACCAAACTCCGAACATTTCAACAATGTTGCTCCATCCATTTGCCTGTGAAAATCATAAGTAACTTTTTTATCGGCGATCGCTTTTTCCATTCCTTTTAAGATGAGATCATTTACTTCCTGCCATCCGAGATATTCAAACATCATGCAGCCACTTAAAATTACTGAACCCGGATTTACTTTGTCCTGGTTTGCATATTTTGGTGCCGTGCCATGTGTTGCTTCAAAAATTGCATGGCCGCTGATATAATTAATATTTGCCCCGGGAGCAATTCCAATTCCACCTACCTGTGCAGCCAATGCATCAGATAAATAATCGCCATTTAAATTTAATGTGGCAATTACATCAAAATCTTCAGGCCTTGTTAAAACCTGTTGAAGCGTAATATCAGCAATTGCATCTTTAATTATTATTCCAGCACCCGGTTTTCCGTCAGGAATAATATGCCATGGGCCTCCATCTAATTCCACGGCTCCAAACATTTCTCTGGCCACCTGGTAACCCCAGTCGCGAAATGCACCTTCGGTATATTTCATGATATTTCCCTTGTGTACGAGTGTAACTGTTTTTTGTTTGAATTTAATTGCGTAAGCAATTGCCGAATGAATTAATCTTTCACTTCCAAGATAACTTACCGGTTTAATTCCAACACCCACCATGGCATTTACTTCACGATGCGGTGATCCAACAGATTCCAATTGTTTTTGCCACTCTTCCGATTTTGATTTATTTCCAAAACGTATTTTGTCAAATTCTTTTTTATAATTCTCTTCCAGCCATAATAAAAATTTCGTTGCCATTTCGCTGTTCGCCTGCCAGTCGATACCGGTATAAATATCTTCAGTATTCTCCCTGAAAATTACCATGCTTACTAATTCGGGATGTTTCACCGGCGAAGGAACACCAGTAAAATATCGCACGGGGCGCAAGCAAACGTATAGGTCGAGTATTTGACGGAGTGCCACATTCAAAGAGCGCATACCTCCTCCCACAGGAGTTGTCAATGGTCCCTTTATTCCTACAAGATATTCTCTGAATGCGTCAAGCGTTTCGTCCGGCAGCCAGTTGCCGGTTTGATTAAATGCTTTTTCACCGGCGAGCACTTCCAACCATTCAACCTTTCTTTTTCCTCCATAAGCTTTTTCAACGGCAGCATCAAAAACTTTCACCGATGCTTTCCAAATGTCGGGGCCAGTGCCATCGCCTTCAATAAAAGGTAATATGGGATGATCGGGAACCGTTAATTTTCCTTCGCGTATTGTAATTTTTTCTCCAGTCATTATATTTTTTATTTGCGCTGCAAAGGTAGTTAAACCCATTGCAGAAAGTTGAGGAGGGTTGGTAATTTTTTTATTATTCTTACATGATGAATGATAAACCCCAATTGAAAAGAGCCCTGGGTCTTACCACAGCAATTTTATTGGTAATAAGTTCGATGATAGGTTCCGGTGTATTCAAAAAAATAGCACCGATGAGCACCACCTTAATGGATAATAATCTTATTCTTCTTGCATGGGTGCTGGCTGGAATTATTTCAATGTTTGGTGTTTTGAGCTATTCCGGCCTTGCAAGTTTAACAGAGGAAGGGGGCGGGCAGTTTGAATATTTCAGAATAATCTACGGGCGATTTTTTGCATTTTTATTTGGGTGGACATGCTTTACAGTAATTCAATCGGCTTCTATCGCTTCTATTGCTTATGTATTTTCGGAATCGGTAAATAATTTATTTGATTTTATAGACCCGGGAGAATCACTGAAACATTATTCATTATTTAATTATATATACCCGTTTGAAAATTCGGGAGTTAAATTGTTTACTATTCTTACTATCGTCATTCTTACGCTCATCAATTATTTTGGAGTGAAAAAAGGCGGAATATTGAATGATGTATTTTCATGGGCGAAGATCGGGGGTATTATTTTTCTGATAGGTATTGGTTTATTATTTAGCACCGATGCGCATACTGCAGAACAAAACCATATGCTGATCAAACCCGAAAATTTTAATTTGATATCCGCCATGTTTGCAGCAATGCTTTCAGCTTTCTGGGCATATGATGGATGGATCAACCTCTCTTATATTGGCGGCGAAGTTAAAAACCCAAAAAAAAATATTCCCATTGCTATCGTTGGGGGAACAGCAATAGTTATGATCATTTATGTGTTGGTAAATTTTGTTTATTTAAAGGTGCTGCCTGTTCAAGCATTTATTGAAATAGATGCAGCAGGAAATAAAATTGCCGCCGCTGAAGTTGCTAAAACCCTGTTGCCCGGATTCGGGTATATTTTAATTTCCATTTTGATAATGGTATGCACGTTTGGTGCAACTAATGCGAGTTTGATGAGTTCACCACGGATCTACTATCAAATGGCGAGGCAGAATTTATTTTTCAAAAGCTTTGGCAAAACGCATCCAAAATATCAAACGCCACATAAATCATTGATCATACAAATGATCTGGAGTTCTATTTTGGTTATTTCGGGAACATTCGATCAACTCACCGAAATGCTCATTTTTGCATCATTTATATTTTATGGCAGCGGGGCCCTGGGAATAATGATCATGAAAAGAAAAGGACTTCTTCCAGTGAAGGTGTATGGCTACCCTTTCGTTCCTGCAATATTTGTTTTATTCTGTATCGGCCTGGTGATTAATACGCTCATCACCTCACCCGTTTTAAGTTTAACCGGACTTAGTTTTTTCGCTCTGGGAATACCGGTTTATTTTATGATAAGGAAGAGGAATGGATTAGTAAATTAGCAGATTAGCAGATGGGATTTCAGCTTAAGAAAATGTTCAAACTATTGAGCGAATTAATTATGGGTTTTTAGAATCTTTGTAGCAAAAGAAATTAGCAGATGAAGAGAGATGTAAAATTTAAAAATTGCAGAATTTAAATTCTAAAATTCCGCAATTTAAAAAACTTCAATAGTTACGAATTACGAATGCGAGTTACGAATTACGAGTGAGGGGTGTGTTTCAAACTTCTTACTTCTTACTTCTTACTTCTTACTTCCCAATCACCATTACCCAAAAAAAAGAAAGGGGAACCTTTACGGAACCCCTGTTCTTTAGATAATACTTCTCTTACAGCCATTTTAGAAGTATCAATCTGTCAGCACAACCAGATATTTCGAAGACTTCCAGAATTTATCCGGATTCTCGATAACAATCTCTTCAACGGTTTTATCATTCTCAACCAAAGTATAAGAATCAGTTGGGTGAATAGTTATAACTTTTGCAGTTTTTGAATTAATTGATAATTCTTTAAAGCTCCTGATGTCAATTCTAGTGAAAGCGCTTGCATCAAAATCATCGATCAATTCTTTGTTTGCGCCTATTCCTATAAATCCACCTTCTTTATCCACAACACCTAATTCTTTTAATTCTTTATACGATCCGGCGATATAATAAGCGGTATTCAAATCTTCAGTTTGTTTAGCAATTACATTAGCCTGTTCAGCAGTTTGCACTTCTAATTGTTGTTTAACAGTTGAAACAGTAGTTAATTCAGTATTCAAAGAAGAGATTTGATAATTTGCTTTTTCCAATTCTGATTTTAAAGCAACAAGATCAGTTTCTTTTTGTGCTAATTGCTCATTCAACATTGTAATTTTTTGATCAAGTTCTTTATTTCTTGAGCTGCTGTTTTTATATTTTTTATCAAGCTCGCCTACAAGTTGTTTGTTTTTCTTAACAAGATCATTCAATGTTTGAATGCTAGCTACGATATCAGCCTTTTGCTGTTGTTTTGAACGGCCTTCGCTATTAAGGTTTGAGTTGATGATACCTTCCTGTTTTTTGATCTCAATTAAAGTAGAATCGATCTCGTTCATCATGCTCATATATTCTCCGATCTCATTTACAGCGGCATCCCAACCTTGCTTATATTCTGCGCTTTTGTTAGAAAGGTCAGCATTTTGCATTTCAAGTTCGTCGACTTTTTTCTGATTACAGGCAAAAAGGAAGGGTACAAATGCGAATAATAAAAGATACTTTTTCATATTTTAAATTTTAAAGTTTTAGATTGAAATAATTGCATTAATTGATTTCCTATAGAGAAAATAATCTGCCAAGTATTTTTATAGCACGCAAACCCTGTGGAATCAGGCTTTTGATGTATTGAAATATAAAAGTATAGCGATATTTAATGTGGAATTCCTCCTCAACATGTGGAAAAGGCAAAGGTTGTTTCACCCATAGTACATGCGTATTTCAGCGAATAATGTTGTTTTATGTGTTATTTCAATCCAGTTTAAAGCACCGAATACTTCTTCCGGGTCAAACAGGGGCTTTTGCAGTTACATCTTATCTTTGATGCCTGGTGGTAAATCCTAATTTAGATCCTTCCGAAGATTTTATGTCGAATTCTGAAAAAGAATTAGAAATCGTATTGCGGCCGCAGGGTTTTTTTGAATTTCAGGGCCAGGACAGGATAATTGATAACCTCAAAGTATTTATTACCGCTGCCAAACAACGCGGCGAAGCCCTCGACCATATTTTATTGCATGGTCCTCCCGGCCTTGGGAAAACCACATTATCATATATTGTTGCCAATGAGCTCGGGGTAAACATGAAGATCACATCGGGCCCGGTGCTCGAAAAACCCGGCGACCTGGCCGGCTTGCTAACAAGCCTTGAGAGGCTCGTGATGTATTGTTTATTGATGAGATCCACAGGTTAAGTACCGTGGTGGAAGAATATCTCTACCAGGCAATGGAGGATTTTAAGCTGGATATCATGATTGAAACCGGGCCCAATGCAAGATCCATCCAGATCAACCTGAACCCATTTACGCTTGTTGGAGCCACAACAAGGTCAGGAATGCTCAGTGCTCCACTGCGCTCGCGGTTCGGAATAACGTCACGCATCGAATATTATACTGCTGAGGTCCTGCAAAAAATTGTCGAGCGATCGGCATTGATCTTAAATACCAGGATCACCACAGAAGGTTCATTCGAAATAGCGAGAAGAAGCAGGGGAACTCCAAGGATCGCAAATAATTTGTTGCGGCGTTTGAGGGATTTTGCACAGGTAAAGGGCAATGGATTAATTGATATTGAGATCGCGAAGTTCGGATTGAATGCATTGCATGTTGATGAGCATGGGCTTGACGAAATGGACAACAGGATACTTACCGATATCATTGATAAATTCGGAGGCGGCCCTGTTGGCCTTACCACCATCGCTACTGCAGTTGGAGAAGAAGCCGGAACCATTGAAGAAGTTTATGAGCCTTTTCTGATCCAGGAAGGATATATAAAAAGAACACCCCGTGGAAGGGAAGCAACTGAAAAAGCATTCCGCCATTTAAAGAAAACTCCGCCGGCTGGTACCTATAACCTGTTTGATTAATTTACCTCTGAACATCCATTTTATCATACAGCACATCTGATTCAATAATGAGATATGACTTATTTATTAATATCTTTGTGCCACTCCATAAAAAACAAAATAGTTTATGAAACTTCGTAGAATTTTAGTCCCCGTGATCATTGGCTTTGTCGTTACCAATGTATCAACATTATTTGCTCAAAGTAATTGCGATTTTCCGAATACAGGCCTCACCCCATTTCTTGATCTGCAAACAGGAACATATCTTGGTTACCAGGCAGGTTTATACCCGGGAGGGACAAATTACCTTACAGGACCACACCTTAAAAGTGGAAAAACAATTGCAAAAGGAATTAAACCATTGGATGGATCAGGTGCTGTAAATTTTGGCGATGGCGTTGTGCTTGTTGCAGGCTTTGGCCCTTCAGTTCCCGGACATATTTATAATAAATTGGTCCAGCATGTTCGTGAGCCATCTTTAAATTATGACCTTAATCCTTGTCTTGATGCAATTAATTTATGTATCGGTGGAAAGGATATCGGTTATGCCACTGTTGATTCAACTTCTGATTCATACTTTGAAGAATTGGTTCAAAAAACTTATGATGTTGGATACACGCCGGAGCAAGTTCAGATCGGATGGATGTATTTTAATGCAAAGGGATTAACTGAACCTCCCTTATTTCCGGATAATGCATTGGAAACAAAAGAACTTGATATCCTTTTCATTAATAAAGTAAAAGAGCATTTTCCGAATATAAAGATCATGTATATCAGCGCCAGGCATTTTGGCGGATATGCTGATACAACGATTGAAGAATATTATTCTTTAGCTGAACCCACATCCTATCAAAATAACTGGACCGTTAAATGGCTGATTGAAGAACAAATTACCAATGCCAATCCATATTTGCAATACAAGGGCGCAAACCCAAAAGCACCTTATGTGATATGGGGGCCAAATTATTGGTGTGATGGTGATTTAAAAAGAGATTGGGATAAGAAAAAATATATATGCGAGTTGTCATATAGCCTGGATGATGGATATCATTTAAGTGATCAACAGGATAGTAAGGATGCGCTTGATATTTTAGATGTGATGTATTTTGGTGAAGTGGGAAAACAATTTGCGAAGAACAACGACACTTGGGAAAGTTGTGTTCCGTGGCTTGATTCAATTCGATTGGGTCAAAACCAAGCATACGAAATATTTGATGATATGAAAATATCACCAAATCCCGGTGAAACAGAATTCTATATCAGCCTTCCAAGTGAAAAAGAAAATGCAATCATCACAATTATTAATGACATGGGGCAGGTAGTTGATCAATTTTTACACGAGGAGAATTTTTCAACGGAAGTACTTATTGATATGACCGGCAAACCCAATGGAATGTATTTTGCAAAAGTGATGATGGGAAATAAAATTACTACGCTTCGATTTGTAAAGGCCGGAGGATAAAGCGGATAAATTTATTGAAAAGGGTGTTGTGCAAACGATACCCTTTTTTATTGCGCCACAGTTTGGTTGCCACGGATTTTACGGATTGACACGGATAAAAAAAATAATTATTGATCTGCGAAAATCTGCAAAATCTGTCGGAGTAAAATGGTTGCCACGGATTTCACGGATCGACACGGATAAAAAAAAGAAATTATTGATCTGCGAAAATCTGCAAAATCTGCGGGAGAAAAAGTTGGCAGTAGGCAGTAGGCGGTGGGCTGTGGGCATTCGCAGTTAACAGTAAATCCTGATTCAGCAATATAAATTGAGTAATAATTATACATCTGCGAAAATCTGCG
>JBIOHA010000019.1:0-18439 GCA_044448625.1 Chitinophagales bacterium
ATTTATATGTAATTCATCAAACAACAGAAGGTGGATATATTGCTTGTGGATCTTCCTATTCCGGTATCTCTGGAGATAAAACGGCCGGTGTAGAGGGCGGAACTGACCTCAGTGATTTTTGGATAGTAAAAATGGATAACACAGGACAGATCATCTGGCAAAATACAATAGGTGGCGAAAACAGTGATTATTTAAAATCGGCAGAGGTAACCGCTGATGGTGGATTTATCATTGGCGGAACTTCCTCGTCAAATCATTATGCGGATAAATCAGAATCCCGAGTAGGATATTCCGATTATTGGGTGATCAAACTTTATCCCGATTGCATGCCCGAAATATGCAATGCCGCCGACGATAATTGCAATGGATTAATTGACGACGGTATTACAGAGACAATAAATATTGCTGCAGGCGGCCCAATCATTTTCTGCCAGGGGGGAAGTGTTTTATTGACAACAACTTATTCCGGAACCTCAGTACAGTGGAAAAAGAACGGAACAAATATCGCAGGCGCAACATCTTCAACATATTCAGTAAATAAAACCGGTGATTACACCTGTGTTACAACGAGTCCATGTGGAACCGCTACTTCAACTTTAATTCATGTCACTGTAAATAAAAATCCCGCTGCATCCATCACTGCCGGAGGGGCCACAACATTTTGTGCAGGTGGATCTGTAACATTAACCGAAGCAGCAGTTGCAGGAAGTACTTATCAATGGTATAAAGGAGCAAGTGCAATTGCCGGTGCAACATCTACAAATTATATCGCAACCACTGCGGGTAATTATAAATGTCGCGTTACCAAAACTGCAAGCGGATGTTTTAAAAATTCGAATACGATTACGGTTACAGTTCCTTGTAAAAATTCTGCAGATCCTGATTTTCATCAGGATGACATTACGCTTGAGATTTATCCAAATCCGAACGACGGGACATTTACAATTAATGCTCTGTGGCCTCTGTGTGCTCTGTGTGACAATAATACAAGCATCATAGAGATATACAACTCCCTCGGCCAAATCATCTATTCCCAAAACATTCATTCATCCAATGGAAATATCAATGAAACAATTTCAATCGATAATTTATCATCAGGAATTTATTTTGTGAGAATATGCTCAGCATCCCTGGGAAATAATGGCAAACATTATTCACAACAAAAATTAATCATTGAGTAAATAATTATGAAAATCATATTCCTATTCCTCTATTCCTTATTTCTCGTTAATTATTCTTTCTCACAAGGTCCGGAAATCCAGTGGCAGAATACGATAGGGGGAAGTGGAACTGATAACCTCTATTCTATACAGCAAACCTCTGACGGGGGTTATATTCTTGGCGGATTTTCTTATTCCGATAGTTCTGGAGATAAATTAGAAGATGCCGTTGGAGGAGTGTATGTCGATTATTGGATAGTAAAAACCGATGGTATTGGTTTTATTCAATGGGAAAATACAATTGGAGGCAACCGCGATGATTTTCTCCAGTCAATTGAACAAACAACTGATGGCGGATATATTTTAGGCGGTTATTCCGAATCTGGTATATCCGGAGATAAAACAGAGCCAAACTTGGATGAGGATGGTAGTTCCAGCGATTACTGGGTTTTAAAACTCGACGCATTAGGAGCGATCGAATGGCAGAATACAATCGGAGGCAACAGTATTGATAAATTGAGATCTGTCAAACAAACATCGGATGGCGGATACATTCTTGGTGGGGAATCAAGTTCTGACCTTTCTGGAGATAAAACAGAAGAGGATATATATGGAGGGACTGATTACTGGGTGATAAAATTATCTTCCGCAGGTATTATAGAATGGCAGAATACGATCGGAGGCACTGCCGCTGATTATCTAACATGTATACAGCAAACTATTGATGGTGGTTTTATTGTTGGAGGGCGTTCTTTTTCAGTTGCAGGATTTGATAAAACGGAAGGAAATTATGGATCAGATGACTATTGGGTACTTAAATTAAATTCAGTGGGAAACATAATATGGCAGAATACAATCGGAGGTAATCATTATGATCATTTACACAGTATTGAACAAACCTCAGATGGTGGATTTATTCTTGGGGGAACATCGACATCAAATATTTCAGGAGATAAAACTGAAAATGTTATAGATCTGGATGGATCTGGTTATGATTATTGGGTCGTAAAATTAAATGCAACCGGAACAATTATTTGGCAGAATACAATTGGTGGAACTGACTATGATGAGCTACAGGAAATAAAACAAACCTTCGACGGAGGGTATATAATTGGGGGTTGGTCTGAATCGGAAATTTCCGGCGATAAAACAGAAGATAATCTCGGACTATATGGTGATGATGATTATTGGATTATTAAATTAAATGAAACTGGCAATATTCTCTGGCAAAATACAATTGGTGGGAGTCTTGATGATATTTTATGGGACATTGAACAAACAGCAGACGCGGGATTTATACTGGGAGGTCACTCCAAATCACCTTTGACATTTGATAAAACAGAAGATTCTATTGGGGGTATGGATTACTGGATAATCAAGCTTGCTTCCGACTGTTCTACAGAAATTTGCAATGCACTCGACGATAACTGCAACGGATTAATTGATGACGGTATAATAGAAACAATTTCTATTTCCGCCGGCGGTCCTACTACTTTCTGCCAGGGGGGGTCAGTTTTATTAACAGCTACGTATTCGGGAGTTGCAGTGCAATGGAAAAAGAACGGAGCGAATATTCCGGGAGCAACTTCGCCAACCTATAATGCAACACATAAAGCAACTTATTCCTGCCAGACGATCAGCCCATGCGGAACAGCAATTTCTGATGGGATTTTTGTCAACGTCCAAAAAAATCCGCCAGCAACAATTACAGCAGGAGGCCCGACAACATTTTGCGAAGGCGGTTCAGTTATATTAACTGCAAATGCCGGTGGTGGATTAAGTTATCAATGGTATAAAAGCGCAACAGCCATTCCCGGTGCCAATTCAATTAATTATACAGCAACGATCAGCGGAAATTATAAATGTCGCGTTACAAAAACAGCAACGGGTTGTTTTAAAAATTCAAATACGATTACTGTTACGGTTCCATGTAAAAAGGGATCAACAACCGATGAACAGCCGATCAACAACCGATTTGAGATTTATCCAAATCCGAATAATGGCAAATTTAATATTTCCGTGACTTCCGCATCTCCGTGGCAAAATTATTACAACCTGGAGATCTATAACTCGCTCGGTGAACTCATTTTCTCAAAAGAATTGTGCGCAGCATCATGTGGAAATTTAACCGACGGAAATATTAATGAAACAATTTCAATCGATAATTTAAGCAGCGGGATTTATTTTTTGAGGATAGCAGATGGAAAAAATTATGAGGAACAAAAATTAATTATAGAATAAATAGATTAGGATTTCGGTCGGTGAGGACACCAACCGATAAGCTGAGAAAACGGAAATTTTATGAAACAATTTCAATTGATAATTTATCATCAGGTATTTATTTTGTACGAGTTGGAAATGGAAAAAAATATGAGGAACAAAAGTTAATTATTAACAAATAAAACATAAAATACTTCGTGACTTCGTGCCTTTGTGTATTGCGCCTAAATGCGAGTTTACGAGCAAAAATTATTCACAACAAAAATTAATCATTGAAAAATAATAAACAGGCGTTCCGGTCAGTGATCCAACCTGCCGATAAGATCAAATAGCTTTTGTGACTTTGCGTCAAATCGGGAGTTTATGTGTAAAAATAAATCTATTAAAAAAACAATTATCAATAGAAATGAGATTTCTAAATTGCCCTCATTTTAGTTACCTTGCAGAAAACACATATATGAGAAAAACGGCAATACTGTGTTTTATTCCTTTTATAAACATCATGATTATTTTTTCACAAGCCCCCTCTGTCGAATGGCAAAATACGATCGGAGGACTTGAGCAGGATCAATTAAATAGTATCCACCAGACTACAGACGGTGGCTATATTCTTGGCGGTTATTCTGCATCTGATATTTCGGGTGATAAATCCGACCCACTCGTGCCCGGTGTTCTTTTCAATACAGATTATTGGATTATAAAGCTGGATTCAGCTGGTGCAATCCAATGGCAAAATGATATCGGAGGGTCAGATTTCGATTACCTGGAAACAATTCAGGAAACGGCCGACGGTGGATATATAGTTGGCGGAAATTCAAGTTCAGGAATTTCGGGCGACAAAACTGAGGCTTGCGTTGGAAATCCTGATTATTGGATATTAAAACTTGATGCAACAGGTGCAATTGTTTGGCAGAATACCATTGGGGGGAATTTTATTGATCATTTATCTTCTATTACACCCACACCCGATGGAGGTTATTTTGTTGCCGGATATTCGGGATCCGGAATTTCTGGCGATAAAACTGAAGGGGTAAGTGGAGTTTATGATTATTGGATCTTAAAATTAAATTCAACTGGCGCAATTATATGGCAAAATACCATCGGCGGAACAGGCGACGATTTTCTCTATCATGCAGAACGGATCAGTTCAGGTGGATATATTTTGGCTGGTAAATCAAATTCCGGTATTTCCGGAGATAAAACGGAGGCAAACCTAGGAGCAAATGATTATTGGATAATTAAGGTGAGCAATGCCGGCAATATTATTTGGCAAAAAACCGCCGGAGGTGCCGATGAAGACAGGGCCTGGACTGTGGAAGAAACAAATAGCGGAGGATTTATCATTGGCGGTGAATCTTATTCCGGGACAACAGGAAATAAAACAGAAGCAAATATTGGGTTTGGTGATTTTTGGCTGGTTGAATTATCGGCAGCTGGTATCATGGTGGGTCAAAATACAATAGGCAGTTACGGAAATGAATCCCTTCATGATATTGCTATTGATGGCGACGATGGTTTTTTTCTTGCCGGTAATTCTGATGGCGGAATTTCAGGTGATAAAACAGAAGCAAATATTGGCAGCTACGATTATTGGGTGATGCGTCTAAATTCATCGGGAGGAATTATATGGCAAAATACAATTGGAGGGAACGATCTTGAATACGTTAATGCTTTTGAAAAAACAGCAGATGCGGGATATATCCTGGGCACTTATTCCATGTCCGGGATATCAGGTGATAAATCAGAACCTAATATCGGATCTTTTGATTATTGGATCATAAAATTATCCGGAGAATGTGTACCTGTTGCCGAAATTTGCAATGGCTATGACGATGATTGCAATACCTACGTTGATGACGGTGTCATAGAAACAATTTCAATTTCTGCCGGTGGAGCAACAACATTCTGCCAGGGCGGAAATGTTTTATTATCTGCTATTTACTCTGGCACTTCAGTTCAATGGAAAAAGAATGGAGTAAATATTCCTGGTGCAATTGCATCAACATATTTAGCAAATAAATCAGGAAATTATACTGCTGTTACAACTTCACCATGCGGAACTGTTACATCATTAACAATAATTGTTACAGTAAATAATAATCCATCGGCATCTATTACTGCCGGCGGGGCCACAACATTTTGTGCAGGCGGTTCTGTAACATTAACTGAAGCAGCAGTTGCAGGAAGTACTTACCAATGGTATAAAGGCGCATCTGCAATTGCAGGAGCAACATCCACAAACTATATCGCAACCACAGCAGGAAATTATAAATGTCGCGTTACAAAAACAGCAAGTGGTTGTTTTAAAAATTCAAATGCAATTACAGTCACAGTTCCATGCAGAGAAAGTCAGAACCATGATTTACTTGATTTAGAGGATTCGCAGGATTTTGTTATTTACCCAAATCCGAATAATGGAACATTTACAATTAACGCTCTGTGGCCTCGGTGCGCTCTGTGTGACAATAATGCAAGCATTTTGGAAATATACAATTCCCTCGGCCAAGTCATCCACTCCCAAATTATAGATTCATCCGACGGAATTATCAACAAAACGATTTCAATTTCCGAAGGATCCTGTGGAGATAATTTACCTGCTGGAATTTATTTTATCAAATTGAGTGCAGGAGATTTACATTATCAGCAAAAATTGATTATTCAATAATTCGCATGAACAATTTCAGATTAAATCATATCACATTTTTTATTTTTATTAATTTATTCACTTGTTTTTGTTTTTCACAAGTCCCGGAAATTGAATGGCAAAATAAAATCGGTAGCGTTGAAACCGATGTCTTAAATTGTATAATTAAAACCAGCGATGGTGGTTTCCTGGCAGCTGGTAGCTCGAGCTCTGGTATAGGTACAGATAAAACGGAGCCATTATTAGGTGTTGAGGATGGTTGGGTTATAAAATTGAATGTGTATGGTACCATAGAATGGCAAAGAACTTTAGGCGGAACGCTTATCGATTATGTAACATCAATCGTTGAATCAAATACGGGAGGATATTTAATAGGCGCTTATTCTGGGTCGGATACTTCAGCAAATAAAACAGAGCCTTCTATTGCCGGCGATTTCTGGATCCTTAAACTTGATACAGCAGGAAATATAGAATGGCAAAATTCAATTGGGGGTGATTGTAATGATTATCTCTCTTCCGTTGACCAGACTAATGATGGCGGGTTCATACTTGGAGGATCATCATGTTCAGGCATTTCTTTGGATAAATTAGAAGCTGTAATTGGTGAGTTTGATTATTGGATCATAAAAATAGATTCAATTGGAGAAATAGAATGGCAAAATACAATTGGCGGCGATCTGGAAGATGAATTAACTTCTTTGCAGCAAACAGATGATGGAGGCTATATTCTTGGAGGATTTTCCGATTCAAATATTTCAGGGGATAAAACTGAAGGATTGATGGGGACAGAGGAGGATACTTATGATTATTGGGTAATTAAATTAGACAGCACCGGTGAGATAAAATGGCAAAACACAATTGGAGGTTTTTGGGATGACAGGCTACTCGATATAAAAGAAAATATGGATGGAGGTTATTTATTAGGCGGATATTCAAATTCAGGAATAAATGGAGATAAAACTGAAGATAATTGCGGCGGCTATGATTATTGGGTAGTTAAATTGGATAGCATAGGAAATATATTATGGCAAAATACAATTGGAGGGGAAGATGATGATTATTTACACAAAATAGCTGTTACATCTGATGAGAAATTTATTTTGGCGGGAAATTCAGAATCAGAAATTTCATGTGATAAATCAGAATCGAATATTGGCGAAAGAGATTTTTGGCCAGTGCAGATTGATAGCATCGGAAATATACAATGGCAAAAAACATTAGGAGGAATGGAAGATGATTATTTATGGGCCATTGCTCGAACCGATGATGGTTGGCCAATATTAGCAGGTAATGCTGTTTCCGGAATTTCAGGTGATAAATCAGAACCAAACTGTGGATTATCCGAACTTCGTGATGCATGGATCATAAAATTTGATTCTGCAGGAAACATACAATGGCAAAATACCATCATGGGTTTAGAAAATGATCACACGGAGTCAGTTCAACAAACGACAGATGATGGTTATATAATTGCCTGCTACTCTGGTTCACCTATTGGATGCGATAAAACTGAGGATCGGATCGGCAGCGGAGATTACTGGGTAGTTAAACTTGATAGTTCAGGCAATATAGCATGGCAAAATACCATTGGCGGAAATGATTTAGAGGAATTAAATTCCATTACACAAACTTCTGATGGCGGATATCTTTTAGGCGGCAATTCATGGTCACCAATTTCGGGGGATAAAACAGAAAACCCTGTCGGTGGCCTGGGCAATTCAGATTATTGGGTAGTAAAATTAAACGCTGAAGGTGTTATACAATGGCAAAATACTATTGGTGGTAACCTGGGCGATTATCTTAATGTAGTGAAAGCAACACCTGATGGAGGATATATTCTTGGCGGGAATTCAATTTCCGATATGTCTGTCGATAAATCTGAGGACCAGATCGGCAGTGCGGATTATTGGGTGGTGAAAATCAATAGCATAGGTTTAATTGAATGGGATAATACAATCGGCGGAACAAGTTATGAGGCATTAAACGATCTTCAATTAACAGATGATTCAGGATACATATTATCTGGGTTTTCCAAATCAGATATTGGGTTTGATAAATCAGAAAATAGTTTTGGGGAATACGACTACTGGGTCATTAAATTAGATAGCCTGGGATCAATTGAATGGCAAAAAACAATTGGTGGCGATCTTGATGATTTTTCATATTCGATCTTTCAAACAAACGACTACGGGTATATAATCGGCGGTTATTCATCATCCGGAATATCAGGCATTAAAAATGAAAACTCAATGGGTAGTACAGATTGTTGGGTAGTTAAAATTGATAGCACAGGAAATATTGAATGGCAAAATACAATTGGCGGCGCCAATGAAGATTATCTCACGCACGGTTTGCGACAAACTCCAGATGGTGATTATGTAATTGCCGGATATTCAAATTCGGGGATCTCAGGTGATAAGACAGATTCGATCGGAGATTATGATTATTGGATATTAAAATTAGATCCATCCGGAAATATTATGTGGCAAAAAACTGTAGGTGGCAATAAAACAGATTTATCGCTCCATGGATTTGACCTTACTTCAGATAATGGTTTTATAACAGGTGGCAGCTCTAATTCAGGTATTTCCGGCGACAAGACTGAAACCGTCTGCGGTGATCCTGAAACCTCAGATTGGTGGATCGTAAAACTGCAATGCGCTGAACAAATATTTTATGCCGATTCCGATGGTGATACTTTTGGTGATAATTTAATAACTGAAATAGCATGCACCGCCCCAACTGGGTTTGTTACCGACAGTGCCGATTGCGATGATTTAAATACTCTGATTTATCCAGGCGCTCCAGAAACTTTAAATGGAACAGATGATAATTGCAATGATTTAATAGACGAAGGCCTTGTTGAAATAATAGATTTGTTAAAGCAGCTTAATTTTTCAATTTATCCTAATCCCAACAACGGTACATTTACAATCTCTGCGCCTCTGCGCTCTCTGCAGGAAACTTCAACTTTCAGCTTGAAGATATACAACTCCTTCGGCCAACTCATATTCTCAAATGAACTGTGCTCAGCATCTTGCGGAAATCTAACCAACGGAATTATTAATGAAACAATTTCAACAGATAATTTACCATCAGGAATTTATTTCGCGAGGATAGGAGACGAAAATCCGCAGGATGCTGCGCATAATTATCAACAACAAAAATTAATAATCGAATAAATAAATTAATTCACAAACATTTCAGTCGGTGGGGACACCGACCGATAAGTCTAAAAAACATTAATCGGAGAAACCCCTTCCAACCCTGTAACGTTTTAACCTTCACACCTTTTCACTTTCACACCTTTCCCTTCCCGATTAGGTTAAAAAGGAATTTTTTTGGAGTTTTAACACCAGAATGGCTGTAGTGGCCTATGTTTAGCATTAACCATTAATCCAATACTATGAACAATACAAGAGTTCTCTTCAAAATTGTCTTCGTCTGTACTTTTTTCGTTTTGATTTTTACGAGCCAGAAATCTACTGCACCCAAATTTGGAATTGGTGATAATGTCAGTGCATTTTTAATAGAACAAGGTGAAAATTCTGCGAAATTCAAAAATTACAATGCACCTCATCAATTGTTATTCAATTACCAGGCGGATGCCTTTTCCATATCCGGTAATATTGGCAAACCTGATCATTGGAAAATTCAAATGTCTGTTTTGGGATTATATAAAGGTGACGAATGTATGGAGGGAATTAATTCGGATGCACAATTCAGTAAAAATGGAAATACATTAAATTATTATCACGATAATTTAGATGTTCAGTATATCAATACGGCAACAGGTATGCGGCAAAATTTTATTGTGAATAATAAACCTGAAGGAACAGGTAACCTTTCCATCAGATTAAAAATAAAATCCGACAAACTCCTGATCGGATGCTCTGGTAATACCATGTTCGCTTCCGATGAATTTTCAGTAAAATATAATTATACTGATTTAAAAGTTTGGGATGCGAATAATAATTCATTACTTGCAAGAATGGAATTGATGAATAATGAACTTGCTTTAATTGTTGATGATGAAAATGCCGTTTACCCGATTACTATTGATCCCATCAGCACAAATCCGGATGCAATATTGGAAGGCAATCAGGACCTGAGTTATTTCGGAGTGGCGGTTGCCAATGCCGGCGATGTGAATGGCGATGGTTATGATGATGCAATTGTTGGTGCTTATAATTACGACAACGGTACTGCAAATGAAGGTGGTGCATTTATATATCATGGTTCCGCAACAGGAATTAGCACAACTCCCGCTGCAAGTATGGAAAGTAATCTTGCTTCCATTCGTTATGGAGTTGCAGTTGCTTCGGCGGGCGATGTAAATAATGACGGTTATGATGATGTGATAGTTGGCGCAACGCATTATACGAACGGACAGTCATTTGAAGGCAGAATTTATATTTATCACGGCTCTCCAGCAGGAATAAATACAACACCCGCATTAATGATTGAAAGCAACGTGGCAAGTTATTTTTACGGTAATTCTGTTGCCGGTGTTGGTGATATAAATAATGATGGATATGATGATATTGCCGTTGGAGCAACAGGGTATACAAACGTACAATCTGGTGAAGGAGCAATTTATGTTTACAAGGGATCAGCATCTGGAATTTTAACCGGTTCGGTAGTAATTCTTGAACCAAATCAAATTGGTGCTAATATGGGTAGCGCAGTTGCAGGTGCCGGCGATGTGAATGGAGATGGTTATGGTGATATTATTGCAGGCGCCAGTTTTTATGATAACGTTGAAGCCGGTGAAGGTGCAGCATATATTTATCACGGCTCCGTAACAGGAATTACAACAACACCGGCGAGAATTGTTGAGCCAAATGTTAGTGGAGCGGCAATGGGAACTGCAGTTTCTTCAGCTGGTGATGTAAATAACGATGGCTATGATGATGTAGTGGCCGGTGCTTCTTTATTTACTAACGGTCAGGGCGGTGAAGGAAAAATATTTCTGTATTTAGGATCAGCAACCGGCATTCCTGCAATTGCTGCATCAACATATGAAAGCAACCAGGCTTCTGCAAATTTTGGTGGCGATATTGCACCTGCCGGAGATATTAATAGTGATGGCTATGATGATATTATTGTTGGTGCAATAAATTATGATAATGTAGAAACAGATGAAGGAAGAATTTTTATTTTTCAGGGATCACCAACAGGGTTAAATCCAATTCCGGTTGTTACTGCAGAACCCAATCAAGCCTCTGCAAATTTTGGAAGCGCTGTTGGCGGCGGTGGCGATTTTAATGGTGATGGATTTGATGATGTGATCGCAGGTGCTTATCAGTGGGATGGCGATTTATCAAATGAAGGAGCTGCATTTATTTATCACGGAAATAATTGCACGCCCTCCAATTTTTATCCTGATGTGGATGGCGATGGATATGGTGCCATAACAGGAATGGTAACTACATGTATTGCACCAGCTGGATATAGCAATAATAATCTCGATTGCAACGATGCAAATGTGTTTTATAATCCCGCAACAGTTTGGTTATTGGATGCAGATGGAGATGATTATTATGAAGGTACTGGATCGCCGATCATACAATGCACTTATCCGGGAACTGGTTATGCGATTGACGTTACATTATTACCGGGAGATTGCGACGACTCAGCAAATTATATTTATCCCGGTGCATTTGAATCGGTTGATGGAAAAGATAATGATTGCGATGGTTTAATTGATGAAGATCTGAATATTCTTTTTGATGCAATGTTATATGGAAGTGCGAATAATGAATATTTTGGATTTGATTTGTCGCCCGCCGGTGATCTGAATAATGATGGATATGAAGATGTGGTAATTGGTTCGTATGGTTATAACGGCGCAATTATAGCTTCCGGCGCTGTTTTGGTATATTATGGTTCTGCTACAGGATTAAATACAACTCCGGTACAAATACTTGAAGGCCCTAAAACTTATTGCAGATTTGGTATTGCAGTGGCTGCAAATGGCGATATGAATAATGATGGTTATAACGATCTTGTAGTTGGTGCAGATTATTATGAAGTAGGTGTAATTACATCCGAAAATGACGGCATTGTATATGTTTATTTTGGGACAGCATCAGGTCTGTTTCATACAACTCCTGACGATTCATATTTTGCCACAATTGATAATACAAATCTGGGCGCTCGTGTTCGCTTTGCCGGCGATGTAAATGGAGATGGTTATGATGATATTCTTGCTACAAAACTGAATTACAGCAACGGGCAATCGCTGGAAGGTGCAACTATATTAATTTATGGTGATCCAACCGGATTTAGTTTGGCGATTACATTGGAGTGCGATCAGAATTTTGCAGATATGGGTTATTGGATATCAGGAGCAGGTGATGTAAATAATGATGGATATGACGATATTTTATCTTCAGCAATTTATTTCGACAATGGTCAAACGGATGAGGGAAGAGTTTATATTTATCACGGATCAGCCGCAGGATTAATTACAACACCTGCGATCATATTAGAATCAAATCAGGCAAATGCATATTTTGGTGCTGTTTCAAAAGCTGGTGATGTAAATAATGACGGATACGATGATATAGTTATTGGCGCTTATGGTTATGACAATGGACAAACTGACGAGGGAAGAATATATCTCTATCATGGATCAGCAACTGGAATTGATGCAACACCCGAAGCGATAATAGAATTAAATTCCGGTGATGCACAAATTGGTAGATCTGTTGCTAATGCAGGTGATATAAATGCTGATGGATATGATGATATTATTGTCGGCGGTTCATATTATTTTAATGGACAAAATCAGGAAGGCGGAGCATGGATCTTTAAAGGTTCTTCCACAGGTATTATTACAACACCAATTTCATATATGGAAGGAAACGAAGCCAACGGTCATTTTGGACAAAGCTGCGCAACGGCCGGTGATATTAACGGTGATGGTGCAGATGATTTTATGGTTGGGGCCCCTGATTATGATGCAGTATTTTATTTTAACGGCGGAGCTGTTTTTGTGTATCTCGGCATTTGCGATTATTATTTTTATGCCGATGCTGATGGCGATGGATTCGGCAATGCTGCAATTAGTTTTCACGGTTGCTCAGCGCCAGTTGGATATGTTGCAAATAACATAGATTGCAATGATGCAAATGTTGCTATTCATCCCGGAGCAACAGAAGTTTGTAATACAATAGATGATGATTGCAACGCAATTATAGATGAAGGAGCTACGCCAACAATTTCCATTTCTGCGGGAGGCGCAACCACATTTTGCCAGGGCGGATCTGTGGTATTAACTGCAACACATACCGGAGCAACATTGCAATGGAAGAAAAATGGTGTCAATATTCCGGGAGCAACATTAATTTCTTTTACCGCCGTGCAAAAAGCGACGTATACATGCACGACAATAAGTCCTTGCGGAGCATCAACATCAACAGGAATTTATGTCAACGTAAATAAAAATCCAACGGCTTCAATTACTGCCGGTGGCGCAACAACATTTTGTGCGGGTGGTTCTGTTACATTAACTGAAGCAGCAGTTGCAGGATGCACTTATCAATGGTATAAAGGAGCCAGTACAATAGCTGGAGCAACATCAACAAATTATATCGCAACCACAGCAGGAAACTATAAATGCCGTGTTACAAAAACAGCAACAGGTTGCTTTAAAAATTCAAATACAATTACTGTTACAGTTCCTTGCAAAGAAGGATCAACAGCCGATGAACAGCCGATAAACAGCCGATTTGAAATTTACCCCAATCCAAACAACGGAACATTTACAATTTCAACAACTCTGTGGCCTCTGTGTGCTCTGTGTGACAATAAAGAAAACACTGTTGAGATATACAATTCTTTATCACAACTAATTTTCTCACAACCTCTAAAATCTCAAAACGAAATAATTCTAATAGATAATTTGCCATCAGGAATCTATTTCGTGAGATTATCGAATGGAAATCCGCAGGATGCTGCACCTCACAATTCACAGCAAAAATTAATTATTGAATAATAATATTAATAAATCATGCGACACACAATTTTTTTATTACTGCTCACTGCCACTGCCAACTGCATAATGTTTTCTCAGGCTCCCGGCATATCATGGCAAAATACTATCGGTGGCTATACTTCCGACCTGCTTCAATCCAGTCAGCAAACATCTGACGGCGGTTATATACTTGGTGGTTATTCCAATTCAAACGGTGGTGGCGATAAATCAGAACTTTCAATGGGGGCTTACGATTATTGGGTCGTGAAATTAACTGCCGCAGGAATAGTTGAATGGCAAAATACAATTGGTGGGGGAGCAGATGATTATTTGTTTTGCATCAGGCAAACAACTGATGGAGGATATATTCTCGCTGGATATTCCGCATCAGGAATTACCGGAGATAAAACCGAAGCACTGATCGGTTCAACTGATTATTGGGTGATCAAATTAAATAGCGCAGGTGCTATCGAATGGCAGAATACAATTGGCGGAAATAATTATGATTATCTCATTAGCATAGAGCAAACAACAGATGGCGGCTATATACTCGGCGGCCATTCATTGTCTTCAATTTATGGAGATAAAACAGAGTTCAGTAATGGAGGTACAGATTATTGGATAATTAAATTATCAAGCTTAGGAGCGATAGAATGGCAGAATGATATTGGCGGAACAGGGAATGATTATTTATATGCTATTCATCAAACAACGGATGGCGGATATATACTTGGTGGGTATTCAAATTCTCCGACCTTATTTGATAAAACCGAAGCATCATTGAGTTATGATTATTGGGTGGTTAAATTAAATTCAATTGGCAATATAGAATGGCAAAATACAATTGGCGGCGATGTTTTTGACCAATTATACGATATTCAACAAACTGCTGATGGTGGCTATATTCTTGGAGGTTCTTCCAATTCAAATTTATCAGGAGATAAAACCGAAGCATCATTTGGATTGTATGATTATTGGATAATAAAATTAACCGCCGCAGGAATAATTGAATGGCAAAATTCAATTGGTGGCAGCGGCGACGATCTGATGCGATCTATTCAACAAACAAGTGATGGCGGATATATTCTTGGTGGAAATTCTAATTCAGGAATTTCCGGTGATAAAACAGAAGCAGCAATTGGCATTTATGATTATTGGGTGATAAGATTAAATTCAACAGGATCAATTGTCTGGCAAAATACCATTGGCGGGGCCGGAGATGATAACTTGCGCTCTGTCATTCAAAACGATGCAGATGCATATTTACTTGCGGGATATTCCACTTCCGGAATTTCTGGTGATAAAACGGAAGCCACTATTGGTGGTGCCGGTGCCAATGATTACTGGGTAATAAAACTTTTGCCTGATTGTATGCCGGAAATATGCAATGGAGTTGATGATAATTGCAATGGCTTGATTGATGATGCAATAACTGAATCAATCACTATTTCTGCAGGAGGTGTTACAACATTTTGTCAGGGTGGCTCAGTTGCATTAATAGCAACACATACCGGCACAACATTGCAATGGAAGAAAAATGGCGTCAATATTCCGGGCGCAACTTCCGGTACTTATGTCGCCACTCAAAAAGCAACCTATACATGCACAACAACAAGTTTCTGCGGAACCACTACTTCAACAGGAATTTATGTCACAGTAAATAAAAATCCAACCGCATCAATTACCGCAGGTGGTGCAACAACTTTTTGTGCCGGAGGAAGTGTAACATTAACCGAGACACCGGTTGCCGGAAGTACTTATCAATGGTATAAGGGAGCAAGTGCATTAGCCGGTGCAACGTTAACGAATTATATCGCTTCAACCGCAGGAAATTATAAATGCCGGGTAACAAAAACAGCAACCGGTTGTTTTAAAAATTCAAATGCAATTTCAGTAAGTGTTCCATGCAGAGAAGGTCAGAACCATGATTTACTTGATTTAGAGGATTCGCAGGATTTTGTTATTTACCCAAATCCAAACAACGGCACGTTTACCATCTCTGCGTCCTCTGCGCCTCTGCTATCTCTGCGGGAAACAAACGACATCATCCTGGAAGTATACAACTCCTTCGGCCAACTCATTTATTCCCAAAACATTTGCACAGTCCACGGGATCCTTCGGGCATCCTGCGGATATTCATCAAACGGAACCATCAACCAATCAATTTCAATCGATAATTTATCATCAGGGATTTATTTCGTGAGGGTAGGAGATGGAGTTTATTATGAAGAGCAAAAATTAATTATTGAATAAAAGAATAGGGATATGAGAAGGAACAAACTATTTAACCCTTTACCTTTTAATATCGAACCTGCCTGCCGGCAGGCAGGTAACGAACAAAGAATAATGAATGACGAATTAAACCAAGAACCAAGACCCAGGATACTATCCGAAACCCAGAACAATTTAACATCATGAATAAATACTTGCTAATCTTATTCCTGTTAACAGTAACAGCTAACTCCTCACTGTTCAGTCAGGCACCCGCAATTGAATGGCAAAACACAATTGGGGGATCAGGATATGATTTTTTAAATGCCATTTCGCAAACATCCGATGGCGGATATATTTTAGGTGGATATTCCGAAAGTAATATCTCTGGTGATAAAACTGAGTCAAATATTGGTGGCGACGACTACTGGATAGTTAAAGTAAATGCTGCAGGAATTGTAGAATGGGAAAATACAATCGGTGGTGGAAATTTCGACAGACTTTATTCAGTTGAGGAAACAATTGATGGTGGATTTATTTTAGGTGGCCAATCGCTCAGCGGGGGTGGAGTTGGCGATAAAGCAGAAAGTAATATCGGTGGATATGATTACTGGGTTGTTAAATTAAACAGCGATGGTATCATTACCTGGCAAAATACAATTGGAGGTTCTGGAAACGACCAGTTATACTGTGCACAGCCTACTTCAGATGGCGGTTATATAGTGGCAGGATCTTCCGATAGTGGTATTAGTGGCGACAAAACGGAAAACAGGGTGGGGAACACCGATTTCTGGGTAATTAAATTAAACTCCCTTGGATTTATTAGCTGGCAAAATGATATCGGCGGTTTGATGTTCGATATTCTTTATTCAGCTTATCAAACAACCGATGGTGGTTATATTTTAGCCGGAACATCAACCAGCGGTATCAGTGGCGATAAAACTGACGCCAATTATGGAGCGGTAGATTATTGGGTAGTAAAACTAAATGCTACCGGCGTTGTTGTTTGGGAAAATACCTATGGTGGTAATTTAAATGATTATTTGTATTCAGCAATTCCCACTGAAGATGGCGGTTCAATTTTGGTCGGTATGTCGGAAAGCAATTCCTCCGGTAATAAAACGGAATCAACAAATGGCTTGTATGATTATTGGATAATCAAGCTCGATGGTTCAGGAAATATTACCTGGCAAAATTCAATTGGCGGTACAGGAAATGATTATGTATTTACAAATCCCGTTGAACAAACTGATGATGGAGGTTATATCATTGCAGGCTATTCCCAAAGTGGAATTAATGGAGATAAAACAGAGGCGAACACAGGAAGCTGGGATTATTGGATATTAAAACTCACCGATGTCGGCGCAATTTCCTGGCAAACTGTACTTGGTGGTTCCTCCGGCGATTATGCAAATGCAATAAGTACAACAGCCGATGGCGGCTACATTATTGGTGGTTATTCATATAGCGGAATTACAGGCGAGAAAACAGAATCTAATATCGGAGATGCTGATTACTGGATCATGAAACTGGAAGGAACAGGCTGCTCGCCATTTCCTGAAATATGTAACCTGCTCGATGATAATTGCAATGGAATAATAGATGAAGGAATTTCGGAATGGATAATTATTTATACTGACGGTCCTACAACATTTTGTCAGGGTGGATCAGTAAATTTATTGGCAACACATACAGGAGCTTCACTGCAATGGAAAAAAAATGGAGTGGATATCCCTGGTGCAACATCATCGCCATTCCCTGTAAATAAATCAGGAAATTATTCAGCAGTTACAACATCACTATGCGGAACTTCAACATCAACAACAATAAATATAAATGTCAATAAAAATCCGAATGCAAATATAACAGCAGGTGGGGCAACAACTTTTTGTGCAGGTGGTTCTGTAACATTAACCGAAGCACCGGTTGGCGGAAGCACGTACCAATGGTATAAAGGTGCATCTGCAATAGCCGGAGCAACATCAACAAATTATATCGCAACCACAGCAGGAAATTATAAATGCAGAGTAACAAAAACAGCGAGTGGGTGTTTTAAAAATTCAAATACTATTACTGTTACAGTTCCATGCAGAGAAGGATTAACTACTGATGAACAGCCGATAAACAGCGGATTTGAAATTTATCCAAATCCCAACAGTGGAACATTTAATTTTAATTACGAAGCGGGAACCACCTCCCCCTTTGAAGGGGGAATGAGGGGGA